>JALOSO010000001.1 GCA_025458385.1 Paracoccaceae bacterium
CCAAGGCGATCGAGGACATCCACTTTGCCTATGCCATGGCGGGCGCCGATATCGTGGAGACCAATACCTTTTCGTCAACGTCGATTGCGCAGGCCGATTATGGCCTCGAGCATCTTGTTTACGATCTGAACCTTGAAGGGGCACGGCTGGTGCGTCGCGCGCTTGACCGCGCCACGGCGATTGACGGGCGGCCGCGTTTTGTCGCCGGCGCGCTTGGCCCGACCAATCGCACGGCCTCGATGTCACCCGATGTGAACAATCCGGGCTATCGTGCCGTCACCTTTGACCAGTTGCGCGACGCCTATGCCGAACAATTGCGCGGGCTGATCGATGGTGGCGCCGATCTGATCCTGATCGAGACGATCTTTGACACTCTGAACGCCAAGGCCGCGATCTTTGCCTGTGAAGAAGCCTTCGCCGCGCGCGGCCTGCGCCTGCCGGTGATGATTTCGGGCACGATCACCGACAGGTCGGGCCGCACGCTTTCGGGGCAGACGCCGACCGCGTTCTGGCATTCCGTGCGCCATGCGGCCCCGCTGACCATCGGGCTGAACTGCGCGCTTGGCGCGGCAGAGATGCGCGCCCATCTGGCCGAACTGTCGGCCGTGGCCGATACCTTGATTTGCGCCTATCCAAACGCCGGACTGCCCAATGAATTTGGCCAGTATGACGAAAGCCCGGATTTCATGGCCGCGCAGATCGCGGAATTTGCCCGTGAAGGGCTGGTCAACATCGTCGGCGGATGCTGCGGATCGACGCCAGGCCACATCCGCGCCATCGCCGAGGCGGTTGCAGCCTTTCCGCCCCGCCGCGTGCCGGTGCAGACGCCACAGATGCGCCTTTCGGGGCTGGAGCCCTTTACGCTGACCGCCGATATTCCCTTTGTGAACGTGGGCGAGCGCACCAATGTCACCGGATCGGCCAAGTTCCGCAAACTGATCACCAACCGCGATTATGCCGCAGCACTTGATGTGGCGCGCGATCAGGTGGAAAACGGCGCGCAGATCATCGACGTCAACATGGACGAGGGCCTGATCGACAGCAAACAGGCGATGATCGAGTTTCTGAACCTGATCGCGGCGGAACCCGATATTGCCCGCGTGCCGGTGATGATCGACAGCTCCAAGTGGGAGGTGATCGAAGCCGGCCTGAAATGCGTGCAAGGCAAGCCGATCGTGAACTCGATCAGCATGAAAGAGGGCGAGGAAGCGTTTTTGCATCAGGCCCGTCTGTGCCGCGCCTATGGGGCGGCGGTGGTCGTGATGGCCTTTGACGAACAGGGCCAGGCCGATACCGAAGACCGCAAGGTAGAGATTTGCTCGCGTGCCTATCGCTTGCTGGTCGATCAGGTCGGCTTCCCCCCCGAAGACATCATCTTTGACCCCAACGTCTTTGCCGTGGCGACCGGGATCGAGGAGCATAACAACTATGGTCTCGATTTCATCAATGCGACGCGCCGGATCATCCATGATCTGCCGCATGTGCATGTGTCGGGCGGCGTTTCCAACCTGTCGTTCAGTTTCCGCGGGAACGAGCCGGTGCGCGAGGCGATGCATGCCGTGTTCCTTTACCATGCGATTCAGGCCGGCATGGATATGGGGATCGTCAACGCAGGCCAGCTGGCCGTTTATGACAGCATAGACCCCGATCTGCGCGCGGCCTGCGAGGATGTGGTGCTGAACCGCAACCCGGAGGCGACCGAGCGGATGCTGGACATCGCCGAGCGGTTCAAATCGACCGGCGCACGCGAGGCAAAGGAACGCGATCTGGCCTGGCGCGACTGGCCGGTTGAAAAGCGGCTGGAACATGCTCTGGTCAACGGGATCACGGAATTCATCGAAGCCGATACCGAAGAAGCCCGGCTTTTGGCCGAACGCCCGCTGCATGTGATCGAAGGCCCGCTGATGGCCGGGATGAACGTAGTTGGCGATCTGTTCGGCGCGGGCAAGATGTTCCTGCCGCAGGTGGTGAAATCCGCCCGTGTGATGAAACAGGCGGTCGCCGTGCTTTTGCCCTATATGGAAGAGGAAAAGCGCCTTTCGGGCGGCACCGGGCGCGAGAGCGCGGGCAAGGTCTTGATGGCAACGGTCAAGGGCGATGTGCATGACATCGGCAAGAACATCGTGGGCGTTGTCTTGGCCTGCAACAATTACGACATCATCGATCTGGGCGTGATGGTGCCCGCCTCGAAAATCCTGCAAGTCGCGCGGGACGAAAAGGTGGATATCATTGGTCTGTCCGGCCTTATCACCCCATCGCTTGACGA
The DNA here is from genome assembly GCA_025458385.1 of Paracoccaceae bacterium. Classification (GTDB taxonomy): domain Bacteria; phylum Pseudomonadota; class Alphaproteobacteria; order Rhodobacterales; family Rhodobacteraceae; genus JAAFHS01. The sequence continues at coordinate 2,267 of JALOSO010000001.1, forward strand.
AATGGTGCATGTCGCGGCGGAAATGGAGCGGGAAGGGTTCAGCATCCCGCTGTTGATCGGCGGCGCAACCACCAGCCGGGTGCATACCGCCGTCAAGATCCATCCCAAATATGCGCGCGGGCAGACGGTTTATGTGACAGATGCCAGCCGCGCCGTCGGGGTCGTCTCTGCCCTGCTCTCGCCCGAGCAGAAGGGGGGTTACATCAGCACCCTGCGTCAGGAATACGAGGATCTTGCCGACAGCCACGCACGGGCAGAACTGGCCAAAAAGCGGCTGCCGCTTGCCGAGGCGCGGGCCAATGCGATCAAGCTCGACTGGGCAGAGTATCGGCCGACAAAACCCTCGTTTCTTGGAACGCGGGTGTTCGAAGGCTGGGATCTGGCGGAGCTTGCCCGCTATATCGACTGGACCCCGTTCTTCCAGACATGGGAGATGAAGGGCGTCTATCCGCGTATTCTTGACGACGAAGTCCAAGGGCCCGCGGCCCGCGCCCTGTTTGCCGATGCCCAGGAGATGCTGGCAAGGATTGTGGCCGAAGGCTGGTTCAAGCCGCGCGCCGTGGTCGGGTTCTGGCCTGCGAATGCGGTGGGCGACGACATCCACCTGTTCACCGGAGAGGATCGGACCACCCTGCTTGCGACGCTGCACACCCTGCGCCAGCAGTCGGCCAAGCGCGACGGGCGGCCCAATGTGGCCTTGGCGGATTTCGTGGCCCCGACGGGCACGCCTGATTACGTCGGCGGGTTTGTCGTGACCGCGGGCGTCGAGGAGATCGAGATTTCCCAAAGGTTCGAGCGGGCGAACGACGATTTCAGCGCCATTCTGGTCAAGGCACTGGCCGACCGGATTGCCGAAGCCTTTGCCGAACGGATGCACGAGATGGTGCGCCGCGAATTGTGGGGCTATGCCCCCGGCGAGGCGCTGTCCCCCACCGAACTGATCGCAGAATCCTATTGCGGCATCCGGCCCGCCCCCGGCTATCCGGCCCAGCCCGACCATACCGAAAAGATCACGCTGTTCCGTCTGCTCGACGCCGAGGCGGCCACCGGCGTGACCCTGACCGAAAGCATGGCGATGTGGCCCGGGTCGTCGGTTTCGGGGCTCTATATCGGCCATCCCGACGCCTATTACTTCGGGGTCGCCAAGGTAGAGCACGATCAGGTCCAGGATTATGCCGCGCGCAAGCAGATGCCGGTGGCCGAGGTCGAGCGTTGGCTTGGCCCGATCCTGAACTATGTGCCGAAGGCGCCCGAAACGGTGGTCACAGGCGCAAAGGCGGCCCGCTAGCCGTTGGATCAGCGGCCCGGTGCCGGTGCGGCGGTGCTGCTGCGGATGACAAGTTCGACCGGCAGGATCGTGTCTTCGGCCCCGGGCTGGCCCGCCAGAACCGCAAGAAGGCGTTGCGCTGCGACGCGCCCAAGGGCGGCATGGGGTTGGCGGATCGTGGTCAGCGCCGGCGTGATATGGGCAATCAGCTCGATGTCGTCAAAGCCGACCACCGATACGTCTTGCGGCACCCGAATGCCGTGGCGCTGCACCGCGCCGATAAAGCCGCACGCCATGGCATCCGAGGCAAAGGTCAGCGCGGTCGGGCGGTGATCGGCAGGCTGCGCAAGCCAGAGTGCTGCCGCCCGCTGCCCGGCTTCGAGAGAAAAATCGCCGTCATGGATCGCGGTTTGTGGAAACGGCAACCCACGGGCGGCAAGTGCGGCGGCGGTTCCGGCCAGACGGGCTTGGGTCAGCACATTGCCCGCGGGCCCCGAGACATGGCCAATGCGGCGATGGCCCAGATCTGCCAGATGCGCCACGGCAAGCCCGGCGGCGGAGGCATTGTCGATCCGCACGCGCGGGGCGGCAAGGTCCGGCACCCATTCGCAGGCCTCTACCAGCGGGACCCGACCGCGCAAGGCCTCGGCCGGCAGACTGCCATCCAGCACGATCAGCCCATCCGCACGCGATGGTTCGGCATAATCCAAAAGCCGCTCCGCGCCCGAGGTCCGGGTATCGGCAATCAAAAGATTATATCCCGCTGGCCCAAGCACAGACGCGATACCGGAAAGAATCTTTGAAAAAAATGGGTTCGCCAGATCCGGCACCAGGGCCACGATCCCCCCGGTGCGCCGATGGCGCAGATTGCGCGCGGCCATATTGGGCCGATACCCCGTCGCGGCGACGGCAGACTGGACTGCGGCACGGGTGTCGGCGCTGACCATGGCGGGGTTGGACAAGACGCGGCTGACCGTTGCGGTCGAAACACCCGCCAGTCTGGCCACGTCGCTGATCTTTGTCCGTATATGTCGCATGACACCCCCTTACGCGGCAGGCTGGGCCATCTCAATCCGCTATGCGCGCAAGAATGGTATTGCAAACGATTTCATCCCAAGTCTAATGTCAATGTAATCGATTTCAGCCGCCAGTCTTTGGGAGGAGCCGATGCGGATGATCCGGGGGAGCGCCCCCAACTCCGGCCTTGCGCCGGGGCGTTGTGACTTGCAATGACGCCCTGTCTTTCCCTGTCAGACGTGCGCAAGGCCTTTGGGCCGATCGAAATTCTGCATGGCATCGATTTCGACCTGTATCCGGGCGAAGTGCATGCCCTGATCGGAGAGAATGGCGCAGGCAAATCGACACTGATGAAAATTCTTGGCGGCTATCTGCGCCCGACCTCTGGCTCTGTGCAGCTGGACGGGGCACCTGTCAGCTTTCAAAGCGGGGCAGAGGCCGAGGCGCGGGGGATCGTGGTGATCCACCAGGAATTCAATCTGGCGCCCGATCTGACCGTGGCCGACAACATCTATCTGGGCCGCGAACTGGGCGGGCTGTTTCTGGACCACAAGGCGATGCGGGAGGGCGCGCAGGCGCTTCTTGATCAACTCGACTGCCCGGTCAGCCCGGATGCCCGCATCCGCGATCTGCCGGTTTCCGACCGTCAGATGGTCGAGATCGCCAAGGCGCTTGGCCGCAAGGCGCGCGTGCTGATCATGGACGAGCCGTCGGCGGTGCTGACCCAGCGCGAGGTGCAGGTTCTGTTTCGCATCATCGACAAGCTGCGCAGTGCCGGTGTCGCGCTGCTTTACACCTCGCACCGGCTGGAGGAGGTCAGCCATCTGGCCGATCGGATCACGGTTCTGCGCGACGGTGCCGTGGTGCGCCGCGCGATGCGCAACGAGTTGTCCGAAGATGGCATGGCAACCGCGATGGTGGGCCGCGATCTGGCCGATATCTTTCCGCCGCGCCGCACAGACTTCGGCCCTGTCGTGCTTGAGGTGCAGGATTTCGCCGTGCCGCCGCTGGTGCAAGGCGTAAGCCTTGCCCTGCGGCGCGGCGAAGTGCTGGGGATTTCGGGCCTTTTCGGCGCCGGGCGCACCGAACTGGCCGAAGGTCTCGTGGGCCTGCGCCCGCATCATGGCATCATCCGGCGCAACGGGGCGGCGGTTGCCGTGCGGTCCCTGTCAGATGCAGAGCGCCATGGCATCGCCTATCTGACCGAAGATCGCAAGGAACGCGGCCTGCTGCTGGACAAGTCGCTGCGCGAAAACCTTACACTGTCCACCCTGCGCCGCTTCGGGGCGCTGTTCCTGTCGCGCCCCGCGGAGGACGCGGCCCTGACCCAGGCGATCAGCGATTTCGACATCCGCGCCCCGCGCCGCGACATCGCGGTGGGCAACCTGTCGGGCGGCAACCAGCAAAAGCTGCTTCTGGCCAAGACCATGCTGCCCGCCCCCGAAATCGTCATCATTGACGAACCGACGCGCGGCATCGACATCGGCACCAAAAGCCAGATCTACCACTTCATCGATCGACTGGCCCGGCAGGGCCTGAGCGTCATCGTCATCTCCTCTGACATGCCCGAAATCCTTGGCCTGTCCGACCGGGTGCTTGTCATGCGGCAGGGCCGTGTTGCGGGCGTTCTGGACGGGACGGACATCAGCGAAACCGCTGTTGTGCGGCTGATCATGGGCACCAGTGAAAAGGCCGCACCCCATGTCTAAGATATCGCTGTCCGCCACAGGCCCGCTGGCCGCCCTTGTGCTGCTTGTGGTGCTTGGGGCGTTTCTGAATGACAACTTCCTGTCTGCCGGCAACATCACCAATGTGCTGGCACGATCCGCCTTTATCGGCATGATCGCGGTGGGGATGACCTTTGTCATCACCTCGGGCGGGCTTGACCTGTCCGTCGGTTCCATGGCCGCCTTCATCGCGGGGATGATGATCCTCGCGATGAACGCTTTGGTGCCGACGCTGGGCATCGGCATGCCACTGGTGCTTGCCGGGATGGCTGTCGCCCTTGTCGTCGGGCTGTTGGCGGGGGTCGGGAACGGGCTTTTGATCACACGCGCCGGCATCGAACCCTTCATCGTGACGCTTGGCACCATGGGCATCTTCCGCAGCCTTGTGACCTGGATCGCCGATGGCGGCACCCTGAGCCTCGATTTCGAGGCGCGGCAATTCTATCGCCCGGTCTATTACGACGGCCTGTTCGGCATCGCCTGGCCGATCATCGTCTTTGCCATCATCGCGGTGGCGGGCGAAATCACCATGCGCCACACCCGCTTTGGCCGGTATTGCGAGGCGATCGGGTCGAATGACAAGGTGGCGCGCTATTCCGCGGTCAAGGTAGAGAGGGTGCAGCTGTGGACCTACATCGCCCTTGGCATGTTGGTCGGCCTTGCCACGATCCTTTACGTGCCCCGGCTTGGCTCTGCCTCAGGCTCGACCGGCCTGTTGTGGGAGCTGGAGGCCATCGCCGCCGTCATCATCGGCGGCACCGCGCTCAAGGGCGGCTATGGCCGGGTCTGGGGCACGGTGGTTGGTGTGCTGATCCTGAGCCTGATCGACAATATCCTGAATCTTGCTGACCTCGTCTCGCCCTATCTGAACGGGGCGATCCAGGGGGTTATCATCGTGCTCGCGGTTGTGTTGCAACGCGGGAAATCATCCGCCGAAGGGCGGTAACACTTCGCCGCCGGGAGGGCGGCGATCAAGGGAGGAAAGACCATGAAGCGCAGAGACCTTTTCGGAGCTACAGCCGCCCTGACGCTTGGCATCGGCCTTGCGACAGGCGCCATCGCGCAGGACCAGACCTATACCATAGGCGTTTCGATCCCCTCGGCGACGCATGGGTTCATGGGCGGGCTGAACTGGCATGCACAGCAGACCATCGAACGGCTGGAGGCAACCTATCCGCAGCTTGATTTCGTGCTGGCCACCGCGGGCGAGCCCGGCAAGCAGGTCGATGACCTTGAAGACATGCTTGCAACCCGCAACATCGATGCGCTTGTGGTGCTGCCCTTTGAATCGGAGCCGCTGACCGGGCCGGTCAAGGCCGTCAAGGATGCGGGCAAATGGGTCACGGTCGTGGACCGCGGCCTGTCGCAACCGGGCATCGAAGATCTGTATGTCGCGGGCGACAACACGGCGTTTGGCCGCGTGGCGGGCGAATACTTCCGGCAGAACCTGCCTTCGGGGGCCAAGATCGTGGTGCTGCGCGGCATCCCGACCACGTTGGACAACGAACGCGTCGATGCCTTCCAGGCCGCAATCGACGGGTCGGGGATCGAGATCGTGGACATGCAGCACGGCAACTGGAATCGCGACGACGCCTTTACCGTGATGCAGGATTTCCTGTCAAAGCATCAGCAGATCGATGCGGTCTGGGCAGCGGATGACGACATGGCGCTGGGTGTGATGGAGGCGATCGCACAGGCCGGTCGTGAGGATGAGATGTGGATCGTTGGCGGTGCGGGGATGAAAGAGATCATCAAGCGCATCATGGACGGGGACAAGCAGATCCCCGTCAACGTGACCTATCCGCCGGCACAGATTTCCACGGCCATCGAAATGACGGCGCTGCGCTTTGTCTCTGACACCCCGGTCTATGGCCGCTTCATCATCGGGTCCACCCTGGTGACGCAGGAAAATGCCGCGGCCTTCTACTTCCCCGACAGCCCGTTCTGACCCATCCCTTGCGTGCCGGACAGCACTTGTCCGGCACCCCCCGACCGTGGCCCTGCCCTGTCTGGCGGCGTGTCAGGCCGGTTCGGCCACGGGCGGGCGGTTTATGATCTGTTGCAGAACATGGCGGAGTTTTTGCGGGTCCACCGGCTTTTGCACGACCGGAACGGTCTGAAACTCTGCGGGCAGATGCTCGGGACCATAGCCCGAAACGAAACAGAACGGGATGCCGCGACGGGTCAGGATGGCCGCGACCCCGTCAACCTTTTCGCCCCCCAGATTGCCATCGAGAAGCGCCAGATCGATGGACTGCTGTTCGGCGGCGACCAAGGCGTCGCGCAGGGTTCGGGCCACCGCGACAACCTCGGCGCCCACATCCTCCAGCTCATAGCTCAGGTCAAGCGCGACCAGCGGCTCGTCCTCGATCAACAGGACCCGCCGCCCCAGCAACGCCTCGCCCACCAGCGTGGGCGCAAGTACAGACGACGGCGCCTTGATCGTGCTGCGATCCGCTTCAACCCCGCGCAGAAGGCGAATGGTCCAGACCACACCTTCGGGGCGCCAATCGACCGTGACGGTGCCGTCCTCGCCACCCGCGCTGGTATCAATCAGGGTCAGGCCAAAACCACTGCGTGCGGGCGCGCGCACAGGCGGCCCCCCCAGCTCGCGCCATGTCAAGACCAGCCCCTCGCCTTCGGTTTGCCACGACAGGTGGATTTCGCCGCCGGGAACAGAGAGCGCGCCATATTTCTGCGCATTGGTGCCAAGCTCGTGCAAGGTCAGCGCAAGACGCAGCATGTTCTCTGGCGAAATCTGCACCTGCGGCCCTGAACGGCGCAGCCTGTCGCCATCCAGCGTGCCTGCCTTGATCTGATCGTTGATCAGATCGTTGAGCGGCGCGCTGGACCATGTCGCATCCGACAGAATCGAATGGGCCCGCGCCAAAGCCTGCAAACGGCCCGAAAAACTGGTGTTGAAATCGGCCAGAGTCGCAGACTGGCGCAAGGTTTGCCGCGCAATCGCCTGCACATTGGCCAAGGTGTTCTTGATGCGATGGTTCAGTTCACCGATCAGAAGCGACCGCATCTCCTCGGCCCGGCGCTTTTCAGTCACGTCAAGAATTTGCAAGGTCAGGGATCGGTGCTGCCCCCCCGGTTCGCACAAGGACGAGCCGTAAAGCACACAGGCAATCTCGCGCCCGTCGCTGGACCGAGCGGTCACTTCCGTGGTGTAGCGGGGCGGCGCGTCGGACCCGATATCTGCGTCGATCCAGCCTTTCAGTTCGGCAACCGCCTCGGGTGGCAGCCAACCCGTCTGCACAAGCGGCTTGCCCAGCATCTCGCGCGGTTGAAATCCGAAAATCCGCGCGGCCCCCTGCGACCAGCTGCGCACCTGCAAACCGCAATCCAGTTCAACCACCCCAAGCGGCGAATTGTCGGCATGCGCCTTGAGCCGCGCCAAGGCCTGATCGCGATGCAGGGCAATGGTGCGCATTTCGTCGCGCTGGCGGGCCAGTTCACGGGCCTGCTGTCCAAGTTGAAAGAACACTTCACATTTGGATTTCAGGATGGCCGGATCGATCGGCTTGAAAATGAAATCGACGGCGCCCGCCTCATAGCCACGGAACCGCCGGGTTTCATCCATATCGGCAGCGGTGACAAAAATGATCGGCAGACGGCGCGTGCGCTCGGCACCGCGCATCAACTCGGCAAGCTCATAGCCATCGATTTCGGGCATCTGAACATCGAGCAGCGCCAAAGCATAGTCATGGACCAGCATCAATTCCAGCGCTTCGCCGGCCGAGCGCGCCTTGTGCAACTCCAGCCCGTCGCGCCGCAGCAAGGCTTCGAGCGCGACAAGGTTTTCTTCTATGTCATCGACAAGAAGGAACCTGATCACTCTATCTGGCATCGGACATCTCCTGAATGGCATTGCGGCGCCAAATGCGCTGAGACTCGTCAAAACTTGAAAACATCGGGGAATAGGCCGAGAAGCGCAGGGTTTCATGCGCGCCAAGGCCCAGGAACCCGCCCCGGGCCAGGGACCCCGCGAACAGGCCAAGGGCCCGGTCTTGCAGCGTGTTGTCGAAATAGATCAACACGTTGCGACAGGATACAAGATGAACCTCGGAAAACACCTGATCCGACGCAAGGTTGTGTTCGGTGAACACCGTCTTGCTGCGCAACGTGCGGTCAAAGGCGGCACGGCCATAGGCGGCCGTGTAATAATCCGACAGCGAGGCGCGCCCGCCCGCCTTCTGATAGTTCTGCGAAAACGCGGCCATCCGGTCCAGATCGTAGATCCCCGCCTCGGCCTTGCGCAGGGCACGGCGGTTGATCTCGGTCGCATAGAACAGGGTGCGATCGAACAGCCCTTCTTCGCGAAACAGGATGGCCAGCGAATACAACTCCTCGCCATCGGCACAGCCGGCGACCCAGACCTTGAGCGACGGGAACGTGCTCAGATGGGGCAGAACCTCGCGGCGCAAGGCAAGGTAATAGCCGGGGTCACGAAACAGCTCGCTGACCTGCACCGTCATCGCATCGATGATCGTGGGCAGCACGTCCGGTTCATGCAGCAAGCGGCGCTGCAAATCGGACAAGGTGGCACAGTCCAGCCGCCCGCAGGCAAGCTCGGCCCGCCTTTGCAGCGAAGCGCGCGAATACGACCGGAAATCATAATGATGGCGCCGATACAGCGCCTCCAGAAACAGGTCGAGTTCCACGTCGGAGGACGACGGAAGTGGCGCGGCGTCCCGTGTCATCGCGGCATCCAGACACGCGTCAGGGACAACAGCTTGTCAACATCAAGCGGCTTGGACAGATAGTCATTCGCCCCGGCGGCCAGACACTGGTTCTGATCCTCGGCCATGGCTTTGGCGGTCAGCATGATGATCGGCAAGGTTTTCCAGCGATCGATCTTGCGTATTTCCCGCGTGGCGGTCAGCCCGTCCATCTCGGGCATCATGACATCCATCAGCACCAGATCGATCTTTGGCTGTGCCCCATCCGCGATGCGCCCCAACACTTCCAGCGCCTCACGGCCGTTGCGGGCGATCTGGACGGTTGCGCCATGCGGCTCGAACACCCCGGTCAGGGCATAGACATTGCGAATGTCATCCTCGACCACCAGAATCCGCCGACCTTCCAGCATTGCATCGCGGTTGAGCGAGGCAGCCAGCATTTCGCGCTGTTTTTCCGGCAGATCCGACACCACCTGATGCAGGAACAAGGTCACTTCATCGATCAGCCGTTCGGGCGACTTTGCACCCTTGATGATGATCGATTTCGAATGCCGGCGCAGGCGCTGTTCCTCGGCCTCGGTCAAGGACCGGGCGGTGTAGATGATGACCGGAGGGAAGCTCGGATCGTCGTCGGCATCAAGCCGTTCCAGAACATCGAAACCCGTGGCATCCGGCAAGGTCATGTCCAGCACGATGCAGTCAAAGCTCTGGCTTGCAAAGGCAGCCAATGCTTCGGCAGCGGTCGAGGCGCCCACCGTTTCAACCTCGCTGTTGCCCAGAAGGGCCTTCAGCCCTTCAAGCTGCGCCGGGTCATCCTCGACGATCAGGACGCGCCGCACACGTTGTTCCAGCCGTTGCTCCAGCCGCTGGATCGCCTGCGCCAATTCCTCGCGCTGGACGGGCTTGAGCATATAGCTGATCGCACCCTGCGACAAAGCCTCGTGGGTGTAATCCTCGGCTGACACCATATGCACCGGAATATGCCTGGTGCGCGCGTCCCGCTTGAGTTGATCCAGAACCGACAGACCGGAATGATCGGGCAGACCGACATCCAGCACGATCGCATGGGGCAGGTAGGTTCGGGCCGCGCGCACCGCTTCGTCCGCGCGCCCGACACACAGGCATTTGAACCCAAGCTCATGGGCCAGATCCAGCAAGACACCGGCAAAGGCGATGTCATCCTCGACCACCAGCATGATGCGGTCCTCTGAGGTCAGGATGTCGCGGTCATCGGTCAACCCGTCCAGCGGGGCGGGCGCTGCGGGGGCTGCCCCGTCTTGCGCTGCCTGCACGACCATGCGGGCGGGTTGCGCGCGTGCAGGCAGGGCGGGGGTGGGCGTGGACGGCTGTTCTGGCAAATCCCGCGGAAGGCTGAGCGTAAAGGTGCTGCCTTGGCCCGGCGTGCTTTGCAGCCGGATCTTGCCACCCAGCAGGTCGGCAAGCTCGCGCGAGATCGAGAGGCCAAGGCCCGTGCCGCCATAGCGCCGAGAGATCGTGCCATCCGCCTGACGGAACGCATCGAACACCGCATCCTGTTCGGTTTCGGCAATGCCGATCCCGGTATCCTGCACAGAAAAATCGATCCCATGTGCCGATGGGGCGATGCGCAGTGTCACGCGGCCCCGTTCGGTGAACTTCAGCGCGTTGGACAGAAAATTGCGCAACACCTGTTCCAGCCGGTTGGTATCGGTGTGCAAGGTGCCCAGCCCCGGTGCCACCTCGGCCTGCAACTCCAACCCCTTGGAGCGGGCCTGCACCTCGAACCCGCGCAACAGCTTGCGCGCAACGACTTGTGGATCGACCTCGGCGCGGATGAGATCGAGTTTGCCAGCCTCGATCTTGGACAGGTCGAGAATGTCATTGATCAGCGTCAGAAGATCCTGCCCCGAGCTTTCGATGGTCTGCGCCCAGCGCACCTGCTCGTCGGTCAGCGTTCTTCCGCGGTTTTCGGCAAGCAGTCGTGCCATGATCAGAAGCGCGTTCAACGGTGTGCGCAGCTCATGGGACATGTTGGCAACAAATTCGGATTTGTAGCGGCTTTCACGCTCCAGCGTCCGCGCCTGATCTTCAAGCGAGCGGCGCGACTGGACCAGCGCATTGCGCTGATCTTCCAGCATCTGCGCCTGACTTTCGAGCTGGGCGTTCTGCTCCTCAAGCTCTGATTGCTGATGTTCCAGCAATTGCTGGCTTTCCCTCAGCGCGCGGGTCTGTTCTTCCAACTCCTCGTTGGTCGCGGCCAGTTCTTCGGTGTAGCTGCGCAGTTCTTCGGCCTGTCTGCGGCTTTCTTCAAGCAATTGCTGCAATTGATTGCGGTATTGCGCAGACCGGATCGCGATCCCGACCTTTTCCTTCACACGTTCAAAAAGCATCAGGTTGGCCGGTGTGGGCGCGTGGTCCATCCCCAGTTCCAGCACGCCATTGCAACCGATCCCGTCGAAGGTCGGGATGATGACGCTATGGGCGGCACGTCCCTTGATCATCGCGGTTTGCCAGCCCAGGGTCTGATCGGCACTGGCCGAAAGCGTGATGATCTTGTCGACTTCCACCGCGCGCGAGATGTGACCCTGCCCGTCACGCACGGTTTGAGGCAAGGTTTCGACATCACCGCCCCATTGGGCAAAACGCTCGAAATCGCGGCCTTGCCGAACGTAGATCACCGCGGCGCGCGCACCAACCCAGTCTGCAAGATCGCCCAGAACCTGCGACCCCAGCTTTTCCAGCGTCAGATCGCCCTGCACAGACTTGCCAAGCAGAACCTGCCCTTGCTGCACCCATTCCGCCTCCTTGAGCCGGGCACGGCTGACGATGAACAACCGCCCCGCCGCCCCCAGCAGCAGGATGATGAAGGCCGCCATGATGCGGTTCGCGGCCGCCACCGCGGGGTTCACGTCCGTGTCAACGCTGGCCGCATCCAGATAGAACCCGGCCGTCAGGGCCCCGGCGATGACCAGCGCGGTCACGAGAGGCAACAGCGGCTGCGGCGCTGCAAAGGTAAGGACCAGTGGCAGAAAATAACCAAGCCAGACGGCTGTCCCAAGGGGATAGATCAGGTCCAGAAAGAAGACGGCGGCAAGCGATAGGGCCACAATGCCGACGATCTGATACTTCCACTGCGTAATCACGAAACGCGTCCCCTTTTGCGCCGGCTGTCCCGCCACTCAGCAAAATTTTACTTGCCAACATTCAGGAACGCATTCGCGGGCAGCGGGTTCCCGCTGTCGGAAACTTTTTTCGCGCGCTGGCGCCGACACAGCCAAAGGCGCCTGACCCGCGTGCATCAGGGCTTTGACAAGGTTGACGCGGTTGTCGGCACAAGGCCGCAAGGCGGGTGTCAGCGCAGTTCCAGCAGGCCCCCGTCCACCGGAATGATCTGTCCTGTCATCCACGCCGACCGCTCTGTCGCCAAGAACAGGATCACCTCTGCAATCTCTTGCGGCGTGCCCCAGCGCGCTATGGGATAGCGGCCGATCACCTGTGCCAAAAGTGCCTGAAACTCTGCCTCATCGGCGGCCCGTGCGCGAAACTGCGACTCGGACAAGGGCGTGCGCACCGCACCGGGGGCAACCGCATTGACACGCACGCCACGCGCCGCGAAATCGGCCGCGAGTTGCCGGGTCAGTGCAACGACGGCGCCCTTGGCGGCGGAATAGGCCGCCACGCCCTTCATCCCCGAAAGACCCACCGTCGAAGCCGTGAAAACAAGCGTTCCCCCCTGCGCGAGCAGATGCGGCATCACCGCGCGCGCCGTCAAGAAAGCGCCGGTGGCGTTGACCTGCATCGCACGGTTCCAGCTGTCCAGCGAAAGCGACAGCACATCGCCCTCGACCATCGCGCCCGCGTTCGCGATGCAGGTGTCAACCTGCCCCGTCCAGCCGATCGCCGCATCGACCATAGCCGCGACCGAGCTTTCCTCCGCCACATCGGCACGCACAGGCCGTGCCTGATGGCCCAAGGCGATCAATTCCGCCGCCGTCTGGTGTGCCGCGGCTTCGTTCAGGTCGGCGCAGAGCACGGCAAAGCCGTCGGCGGCGCAGCGTTCGGCAGCGGCCCGCCCGATTCCTGACCCCGCACCCGTGACAATCGCGGTTTTCATCAGGCCGGGTCCGGGGCAAAGATCTGCGGATACATGGCCCGCATCGCGTCTTGATCCATCTCGATCTTGAAGGCGTGCCGATCCTTGAGCGTCAGCGCACGCTGTGCAGCAGGTCTGGCATCCAGTTCCGCCATCAGTCTTGAAATATTGGGAAACTCTTGCAAGGCCCCGTCGCCGAGCATGGCCGGGATGCGCGGCGCCCACCCCCAGACAGCCATGTCGAGGATCGTGTAGCGATCGCCCATCATGTAACGACCCTGAGCCAGACGATCGTCGATGATGCGCCAATGCCTGCGCGCCTCATAGTCATAGCGCTTGCGCGCATAGGCGTTGTCGCCGGGCGCAAAATTGCGGAAGTGAACGGCCTGCCCCGAAAACGGCCCGACGCCCGAGGCGATGAACATCAGCCAGGACAGCAGGGCGCCCCGGTTCTGCGGCGTCGCCTCGGGCAGGAACTGCCCGGTTTTTTCCGCCAGATACAGCAAGATGGCATTGCTGTCGAAAACGACCACATCGCCATCCACCAGGGCCGGCACCTTGGCATTCGGATTGATGGCAAGATAGGACGGCTCGTGCTGCTGGCCCCGCTTCGTATCGACGGCCACACCTTCATAGGGCAGACCGGATTCTTCCAGAAACAAGGCGACTTTCAACGGGTTGGGCGCCGCGTTGTAATAGAACTTGATCATCAGGGCTGTCCTTGTGTTTGGGGCGTGACACGGGTCTTCCAGACCCAGTCCGCGATTTCTGCATGCGTTGCGAACCAGATCGGCCCGCGCGATCTTGCATGCGCAATCAACTGGTCCAGGATCCAGATCCGGGATCGATAGCCGATGACAAAGGGATGCATCACCAACTGGAACATCCCGCCCTCGTCAAAGGCCGCATCAAACTCGCGCCGGAAAATGTCGAACACCGCGTCTGGCGGGGTCCAGGGCCGGGTCGCCGGATCGCGGTTGAAAAGCAGGTAAACCGCGTCATCGCGCACCCATTCGACCGGCACCTCGACCACGCCCGTCGGCTTGCCATTCGTGACCAGTTCATAACATTCGTCATCGGCCATCAGGCTGCTGTCATAGGCAAAGCCCAGTTCGGCCACGAGGTCGATGGTGTGCGGGCTCAGATCCCACTGGGCCGCACGATGGCCCACGGGGCGCTGCCCGGTCAGCCGTTCCAATGTGTCGCGGGCGCGCAGCATCAACTCGCGCTCGGTGCTGCGATCCAGGCGCGAGGTGTTTTCGTGAATCCAGCCATGCACCCCGATTTCATGCCCTGCGTCGGTAATGGGGCGCATCGCATCAGGATCGATCAGGGCCGCAACGGCGGGTGTGAAAAAGGTGGCGCACACATCGTGACGGCGCAGCACCTCAAGCACGCGCGGCACCCCCGTGCGGCGCCCGAACTCCCCCCAGGCAAGCCGCCCGATGGCGGCACGCCCCTGCCCCAGTTCAAAGGTTTCATGATCGGCATCAAAAGACAGCGCCACCGCACAACGCGCATCATTGGGCCAGCGCGCAGGCTTGAGCGGTTGTCCCGCGCGCACCCGGTGGATCAGGCGGCGCCATTCATCCTCGGGCATATCCCAGACGCGGTCAGGCAGCATCACGCGCCCCCGATGATGGCGTATCGCACGGTGGCAAAGGTGGCGCAAAGATGGACATGTTCACCAGACGGGGCTTTCTGTTCAATATGAAAACATTTGTTTGCATATCGCCCAAAAACACTACAAAGCCGCGACCCGCACTGTCCACACTTTTCGCACAAAAGTTCGAATTTTTCGGCGCACCCTATGGCTGCAACTCGGCGACCAGCTGGTCCGTCGTAACCTGCCTGCAATAGCCCTTTATCGCGGCGATGGATGCCGCCTGACGCGCCGCCCCGAAGGTCAGGCAGGCATCTGTCACCTGTGTCACCAGATAGCCCAGATCACAGGCATCGCGAATGGCGCTTTCAACACATTGATCGGTCAGGACACCACAGATGATGATCTGCTGCACTCCCAGGTTCCGCAGCACGTAATCGATATGGGTGGAGACAAAGACGCTGGAGGAGGATTTCGGGAACACCATCTCATCCCCCTGTGGCGCGATCTCGTCCAGCACCTTTCCGTCCCACGACCCCTTTGGCACATTGAAGCCGCTGATCTTGTAATCAAGGCTTCGGTCGCGCCCATCCAGCGTCAGGCTCTCGATGGTCGTGAACATCACCTCGACCCCCGCCTTGCGCGCCGCCGCCTGCACGCGTTGCATCCGTGGCAGGGTCTGGCTGCGCAGCTCTGCCAGAAACGGATCCCGGCGCTCGGCGCATTCTGCGGGCGTCATGCTTGCCCACTCGGCCCCGTCCGGATGGCAGGAGAAGTTCTGCACATCGATGAACAGCAAGGCCGCGCGATTCGGCACGATCGGAATTTCACGAGATGTGGTTGACAAGAATGGCGACTGCATGGCGACCTTTTCCGGGATATGGCGCTGCCGAAGCAGCAAAATAACGCACATATGTTCAGCATGTTCTGCCGCGAAAGCAAGCTGTTGAGCGGGCAGACCTGCGCGCACAGCCGCGACCCATGCGGCAAGATAACGATATATATAATTATATCAGACTCTTATTTGATGATCCGCACGGCGGGGCGCAGTCCAGCCGACCGTTGCGCGAAAGATTAGCGGCGACCTGCAAGAATATCGTTGAAAAATCGATTTTTGCGCATAACAGTTCGCATAGCGAACAAGGAGGTTCACATGAACAGCGACCGTATCTTGCACCGGATGGCGTCCCGCAACCCCCTGCGTCAGCCCATGCAGCATTCTCTGAGCCGCAGGACATTTATGCAGGCGCTTGCCGCAGGCACCGCAGCGGCCAGCCTGCCCCTCGCGGCACAGGCACAAACGCGCCCGCTGTCGCTGTTGACGTGGGATGCCTATGCCGACCCGCGCCTGCTTGCCTTGTGGAAGGAACAGACGGGCGGCGACATCCGTTATGAAATTCACATCTCGGACCCAAGTTCGGTCAACCGACTGCGCGCCGGTGAAACCTCGGTCTGGGATTTCGTCAACCTCAACAACCCTTGGGCGCGGGGGGAATTGTGGCCCGCTGGATTGATCCGCGAATTGCCACGCGATCGGTTCGAGCCGCTTTATGCACAGATGAAACCCAAATTCGTCGCCCCCTATCCTTGGGCCATGAGCGAGGACGGCAATCACCTGCTTGGCATTGTGCAGCGGTATGAAACCTTTGACTTCGTTGTGAATTCGGATGTGATCTCCCCCCAGCTTGCCAAGGACGAAGGCTGGGACCTGTTCAACAACCCGGATTTCACCGGCCGCTACGGCATTCTTGCCTATGAGGACTGGAACGTGATGGACATCTGCATGGGCGCAGGGGTTCACCCGTTCAAAGTAAAGACCGATGAAGAAGTCGCGAAATTCGAAGAAACGGCCAAGCGCTGGATTCAGAACGCGAAACTGATCACCACGGATTTCGTGCAGCTGAACCTTGCCATCCTGAATGGCGAGATCGATCTGTATTTCACCGGCGGCACCTATACCACGGCGGCAGCGCGGCTGGAGGGGGTCAGCAATCTCTATGCCATAACCCCCAATTCGGGGCCGGCCGATGGCAAGGGTGGCATCAACTGGATCGAAATCAACTCTGCGGTGGCCAACCCCGACCCGCTGGATGCGGCTTTCGACTTCCTCGAATTCATCACAACCCCCGACGCGGCCGAGATCGTGGCGCGCGGCAACGGCAACTTCCAACCCGTCGCCCAGATGGCAAACCCCGAACTGATGGCACGCTTCTCGACCGAGGAGCTGGCCGCCATCCAGTGGGATGAATTCGATGAACGGGTCAGCAACGCGGTCGAGTTCGACATCGTCCCCGATTACGACCGGCTGTATGACATCTACTCCGCAGCGATGCGCGCAAGGGGCTAAGGCATGACCAAATCCCCGGCGGCCCTGTCGCTGACGGGTCTGACCAAGCGGTTCGGCGCCATGACGGCGGTCGATGACATATCCATCGACATCCGCGAGGGTGAGTTCTTCACCATCGTCGGCCCTTCGGGCAGCGGCAAATCCACTCTGGTCCGGCTTCTGGCCGGGCTGGAGGCGCCAACCTCTGGCCGCCTGCATTTGCGCGGTCTTGATATCACTGCGATGCCAGCCAACCGTCGGCCAACGGCCATGGTGTTCCAGTCCCTCGCCTTGTTCGATCATCGCTCGGTCGGGCAGAACATCGAATTTGCGATGAAGATGAAAGGGGTCGCGCCAGAGGCGCGGCGGCTTCGGGCTCTGGAATTGCTGCGCCTGGTTCGCCTGCCCGAAAGCTATTATGCGCGACCCGTGACGCAATGTTCAGGCGGCGAGCGTCAGCGCGTGGCCCTTGCCCGCGCCTTGGGGTCCGACCCCGAGATCCTGTTTTTTGACGAACCGCTTTCGGCGATCGACTACCGCTTGCGCAAGACGCTGGAGGTGGAGCTCAAGGAACTGCATCAGCGCACCGGCAAGACCTTCATCTACATCACCCACAGTCTGGAAGAAGCCATGGTCCTGTCGGACCGCATCGCCATCATGCGGGCGGGCCGCTTTGAGCAGATCGGCACCCCGGATGAGATTTATCGACACCCCACCAGCCGCTTCGTCGCAAGTTTCATGGGCGAGGTGAACATCCTCGCCGTGTCGCAAACCCCCGCGGGCCCCGTGTTCGCCGATCTGGAGTGCGCGGCACCCGAAGCTGCCGGCGCCTTTGCCGTGCTGCGCCCGGAATCCCTGCGCCCGGATGCTTCGGCACCCGTGACATTCGCCGCAACCGTCACCCAGAAGCTGATGCTTGGGTCGCGGACCCAGTTTCACCTGCGCGCGGGGCAGGCCGCCCTGATCGCCGAGATTGCGGCAGGGTCCGGTGCTTCGCTAAGCCTTGGTGAAACGGCACGCTTCGGCTTTGACCCGGCCGATATTGCCTGGGTGCAGGCATGATGCGGCGCAATCCCGGCTTCTGGTTTGCGCTGCCCCTGATCGCTGCGATGCTTTTGTTCTTTGCGGCGCCCTTGGTGATTGTGGTCTGGTTCAGCCTGATGCCGCCGCGCAGCTTTGATCTGACAACCGATTTCGGGCTTCAGAATTACCAAAGCGCCTTTGCAGACGGATACGGCCCGCCGCTGATGTGGTCGCTGATCGGCGCCACCCTGACGACCGCCATCACCGCAGCCCTGGCCTGGCCCACGGCAAAAATCCTCCACCGACATGCGGGCCGGTGGGCAAGCATCGTCACCGCGCTGATCGCCTTGCCGATCTTCATTTCAGAAAGCGTGCGGCTGTTCGGCTTGTCGGTGTTCTTGATGCCCGGCGGTGGCATTCTGGCCGGAACGCTGAAGGCGCTGTTTGACGTGCAGATCGGCACGATCCTGAACACGCGCTTCGCTGCGCTGCTTGGCATGGTCTATATCCACTTCCCCTTCATGCTGTTTCCAATGCTGCTTGGCGTGGGCATGATCCCCGCGGACCGGATCGAGGCGGCGCAGGATCTTGGGGCGGGCCGCTGGGCCATTCTGCGCGAGGTCGAACTGCCGCTTGCCGCGCCCGGCCTGCTGGTTGGCGGTCTGCTGACATTCGTGCTGTGCCTTGGCGCGAATGCCGAGGCTGCCATTCTGGGCGGCCGGGCCGTGACCGTCATCACCGCAGCGATCGAGCAAAGGTTCAATTACGCACAGGATTGGCCCATGGGGGCGGCGCTGACCGTGCTGGTCATCCTGGTCACGGCGGCACTGGTCTTTCCTGCTGTCCGGCGGATCGACCTGAACAGGATCATCCGGCGATGATCGGCGGGCGCGCACGCAATTGGGTCAAGGTGATTTGGGTCTGCACGATCCTGACGGCCCTTTATCTGCCGATCCTGTCGGTTCTGCTCGCCTCGTTGGCGAACACCCGCTACATGCGCTTTCCGCACAAGGTATGGAGTCTGGATGCCTACCGCGGCGCGGCGGCCGATTACACAACAGTCACGCTGCATGTGATTTCGCTTCAGATCGCGGTCTGGGTGGTGCTGTTGTCGGTTGTTCTGGGCACGCTCGGCGCCATGGCCTATGCCCGCTATGACTGGCGCGGGCGCACCCTGTTCCAGAAGATGCTGGTGCTGCCCATCTTTTTTCCGCAGCCGGTTCTGGGCCTTGCACTTCTGCTTTCGATGTCGGCGCTTGGCATCGCGCCAAGCTGGAAAACGGCCGTGGTCGCCCATGCCGTGTGGATCGTTCCGATTGTCACCCTTGTCATCTCGATCCGCCTGTTCGGCTACGACGTGGCGCAAGAGGAGGCGGCCTTCGACCTCGGCGCAAGCCGTTGGCAGGTCGCGCGCGAAGTGACCTTCCCCGCCTTGTGGCCCGGCATCTTTTCCGGGGCCTTGTTCGCCTTTCTGCTGTCTTGGTCCAATCTGCCGTTGTCCATCTACACCAGCGGCGCGGATACGCCCCTGCCGTTGTGGCTGTTTTCGCGCACCGCAACCAATTACTCGCCCCTCGTTCCGGCAATCGCGGTCATCGGCACCTTTGTGTCGGGGCTTGTTGTTCTTGCCCTTCTCTTGCTGCGACGGGTGCTGTCTCGGGCAGCCAATTGAATAAACCTTTGTGCGCTTTACGCACAAAAGCGCGCCATGCGCAGGCCAGGAAATCGATGGAACAAAGCACGACATTGCAGGATGTTCTGGATCGGGAGCAGATCACCGCCCTGATCCACGCCTATTGCTTTCACTTTGACCGCAACGAGCCAAACGCGCTTGCGGCGCTGTTCACGCCCGATGCCCGTGTGGACTATGGGCCCGAAGCACAGCTTCTGACCGGAACAGAAGCCATTCGCGCGGCTGTGGCCAAAGGCTTGGCCGAAACCTTCGCCGCAACAAGCCACCATGTGTCAAACATCAGTATTCGCTTGGAATCCGCGACAGTTGCGACCAGCATCTGCTATCTCTACGCATGGCACCGCTATCATTCCGGCGCCCCCGATGGCGAGCTTTGGGCGCAGTATCACCACAGCTTTGTGCGGACCGAAGCGGGCTGGAGAATCCAGGGCCTGACCCTGAAGGCCGCTGGCACCAAGGATTTTCACCGCCGAACCATGCATGGCATTGGCCGCGCCTGACTGGCGCCAAGCCATTTGGGCCATCGGACCGATCGAAAACGGCAATTGTTCTATATGCGAACAAAAGAAACTATTGCGCACAAAACGATTCTGATGAAGTAATTGTGAACGATCCCGAGGGCACCGCATGCCCCGAGATGACCAGGGCCAAGATCAGAGGACGCGCTCGTGCAGACTATCGTTTCAGCTGTGGACAGACTGAATGCAGGCGTGACCCTTGTGGTCGGCCTGCTGCTGATGGTGGTGACGGTCTCGGTCTTTGGGCAAGTGACCGTGCGGTTCATCCTGACGACAGGCGGCATCAATATCAGCGCGCCCTGGACCGAAGAACTGGCCCGGTATTCGCTGATCTGGATGGTCTTTCTGGGCGCCGGCGTCGGCGTGCGCCACGCGCAGATGATCGCGCTGGAATTCGTGATCCGCAAACTGCCGGCCCGGGTCGGCATCCCGTTGCGCTATGTGTCGATCCTGCTTGGCATCGCCTTCTTTGCGCTGATGTTCTGGGTCGGCCTCGGGTTCGTGGACCTTGGCCGGTCCGAAACCAGCCCGGTGCTGGGGATCACAAAGGATTACGTCTATTGGGCCATGCCCTTTGGGGCGGCGTTGATGATCCTGAACTCGCTTGCCCTGGTCATCGATACCCATCTCAACGCCCGCGACATCCGCTTCGTCGCTGATGAAACGCCGGAGGTCTGAACCATGGCCGGATTGATCCTTGTTCTTCTTGGCTTGTTCGCGATCAGTGTGCCGATCGCCCTTGCCCTTGGCATGGCATCCTTGCCGGTGCTGATCGAACGCGGCGTGCCACTGATCGCGGTGCCGCA
This sequence comes from Paracoccaceae bacterium, assembly GCA_025458385.1. Classification (GTDB taxonomy): domain Bacteria; phylum Pseudomonadota; class Alphaproteobacteria; order Rhodobacterales; family Rhodobacteraceae; genus JAAFHS01. The sequence goes on from JALOSO010000001.1 coordinate 23,007, forward strand.
GGTGGTGTTCGAGTCTCTGGACAGCTTCACCCTGATGGCGCTGCCGCTGTATGTGCTCGCCGGGCGGTTGATGCAGTTCGGCGGGATTGCGGAACGGCTGGTCGATCTTGCCAAGGCGCTGCTCAGCTGGGTGCGCGGCGGGCTGGCGGCGGCGGTGGTTCTGACGTCGATGCTGTTTGCCACCATTTCCGGCTCGTCGGCGGCGACCGCGGCCGCGGTGGGGTCGATGCTGATCCCCGAGATGGAAAAGCAGAAATATCCGCGGCCGTTCAGTGCGGCCACCACCGCGGCGTCGGGCGAACTTGGCGTGATCATCCCCCCATCGGTGGCCATGATCATTTATGGCGTCACCACCGGCGTTTCCATCACCGACATGTTCATCGCGGGCTTCCTGCCCGGGCTTCTGATCGGCCTGTCCCTGATTGCAACCGTCATCGTCATTTCAATTATCAAGGGCTACGGCGATCGGCAGGCCTTTGTCCTCGGCCCCTATCTGCGCGGCCTGTGGAAAGCGGCAAGACGCGCCTCGTTGTCGCTGTTCTTGCCGGTCATCATCCTTGGCGGCATCTTTGGCGGCATCTTCACCGCCACCGAAGCCGCCGTGGTGGCAGTGATCTATGCCATCCTGCTCAGCGTGTTTGTCTATCGCGAGATCAGCTTTCGCGAAATGCCGCGCATCTTTGCCGATGCGGCCGTCACCTCGGCGGTGGTCATGATCATCGTGGCCTTTGCGGCCATGTTCGGCTTTGCCCTGCATCTCATGCGCGCGCCGCAGATCATCGGCGGGTTGCTCAGCACGCTGACCGACGATCCTCTGATGTTCCTGCTGCTGGTCAACCTGTTCCTGCTGGGCGTCGGCATGTTCATGGAAACCTTCGCCGCCATCATCATCCTTGGTCCGATCCTTGCCCCGATTGCGGCAAGCTACGGGATCCATCCGGTGCATTTCGGGATGATCATGATCGTCAACCTTGCCGTTGGCATGGTGACGCCGCCGGTTGGGGTCAATCTGTTCATCGCCTGCGGCATTGCGAAGATCTCGATGGAACAGCTGATCCGGCCGCTTGTCGTGTTCCTCGTCGTTCTGATCGGGAACCTGATGCTCATCACCTACGTCCCCAGCATTTCGCTGGTTCTGCTTGACTGACAACCCGCAATCAACACGGAGGAAAACCCAATGAACGCGTTCAAGACCCTGATCGCATCGGTCGCCAGCAGCATCGTGCTTGCCGGCGGCGCCGTTGCAGAAACCTACAACATGACGCTCGCCCATGTGCTGAGCGACCAAAGCCCCTATCAGGTGATCCTGACGCATTTTTCCAAATTGATGGAAGAACGCTCGGGTGGCCGCATCACGGTCGAAATCCAGTGCTGCGCCCAAGCCGGGAATGAAACGCGGGCCATCCAGTCGATCCGCACCGGCATTCTGACCGGCGGCTTCATCGGCGGGTCCACGCTTGAAACGGTGGTGCCCGCCTATCGCGTGCTGTCCCTGCCCTATCTGTTCGACAACAAGGCCCAAGCCTACGAGATCCTGCAAAGCGACATGGGGCGCGAGATGATGGATCTGCTGGGCGAATATGACATGTATGGCCTTGGCTTCGGGTCCAGCTATGAACGCAGCGTGGCCTCGCGTGCGCCGGTTCGGATCGAAACCGTGGATGATCTGGCGGGCGTGAAAATCCGCGTCTTGCCGACCCCGGGTTTTGTCGAGGCTTACAATGCCTTTGGCACCCAGCCGACCCCGATGGCTTATGGCGAACTGTTCATGGCGCTTCAGAACAATGTCGTCGATGCGATCGAAATTTCGCCTGACGCCTTGGTGGCAGACAAGTTCCACGAAATCGTCAACAGCTACACCATGCTGACGGTGCACCAATCAACCACCGTCTTCCTGCTGTCGAAGTCGTTCTGGGACTCGCTGCCTGATGATCTGAAAGAGATCGTGCAAACGGCGGCCACGGAATCCATCGCCGTTGGCATTGCAGCGCATGACAAACTGGCCGCGGACGGCATCGAAACCGCACGCGCCGCAGGTGTCGAAATCATCGAACCCGATCTGGCTCCGTTCAAGGAAAAGGCAAAACTGGCTTGGGATGTGATCCTGAAGGACCAGCCCGAAGCGCAAGAGTATCTTGCCCGCATCCAGACTGCGCTTGGCCGTTGATCTGCCGCGCTGTGTGACACGCATTGATACCCAGACCTTGGGCCGGGCACTTGACCGGCCCAAGGCGACCTTCCTTTCGTGCGGGCGCAACCCGTGCCCGGCACCTGCAAGGCGGAGATCGGCATGCCCTCAGACGGTCATTTTCTGTTCCTTGGCAATCAGGATCTGAACGGTATCCTGCGCGGCCGATCGGTTCCCAAGGCCCGGGTCGCCGAAGCGATGGCCGAAGGTCTGCCCTGGGTTCCGGCCAACCTGACCATCGGCGCGCTGAATGGCCTGCCCCCGGATACGCCGTTCGGGCCTTTGGGGGAAATCCGGTTTGTGCCGGATCCCGCTGCCCGCATTACCCTGGGGGCGCAGGATGGCGGCCCGGCATTCGACCTTGCGCTGTGCGACGCGCGCCAGATGGATGGCGCGCCATGGGCGTGCTGCCCACGCACCGCGCTGAAATCCGCGATCAGCGATCTTTCCCGAAGGACCGGCCTGACCCTCAAGGTCGCGCTGGAGCATGAATTTACCGTCCTTGGCCTGAACCAACCCAATCACGTGGCCTTTTCCCTTTCGGCTGGACGTGCGATCGCCCCCTTGGCGCAACGTGTGATCGACGTGCTGGATCGCGCGGGCATCGCGCTGGAGCAATTTCAGGCCGAATATGGCGCGTCGCAATTCGAGATCAGTTCGGTTCCGACCGACCCGCTGACGGCGGCCGACCGGACCGTCCTCACGCTCGAGACGATCCGGGACACGGCGCGCGGCATGGGCCTTCGGGCCAGCTTCCTGCCCAAACCAGCCCTGGATGAGGTTGGCAACGGCGTTCACATCCACTTTTCGCTTTGGGATGGCCCGCGCAACGTGACAGCAGACCAGGACTGGTTGACCCCGCGCTCGGCCCCCTTTGTCGCAGGGGTGCTTGACCACGCGGAAAGCCTGCTGCCCCTGACGATCCTGTCGGCCAATTCCTATGCAAGGGTGCGCCCGCATTCCTGGGTGGGGGCCTATACCTGCGTCGGGCTGCGCAACCGCGAGGCGATGATACGGCTTGTTCCAAGGGCCCCGGCGTCTGACGGAACGCATCCCAAAGCATCGCTGGAATACCGGGTGTGCGATGCAACGGCGAACATCTACCTGGCCCTTGCAGCCATCATCCGGGCCGGCCTTGCGGGCATCGCCGCCGGTTCTGCCGCCCCGCCCAACGTGCAGCATGACCCCGATACGCTGGAACCATCCCAGCGAGCCGCCTGGAACATCCGGCCGTTGCCTGCCTCGCTGTCAGAGGCCCTGACCCCATCGGCGCTTGCCGACGCGTCTGCCTGGCTGGGACCAGAGCTTGCGTCGGTCTATTTTGGGTGCCGCCGCCATGATGCCCGTCAGGCCGCCGATCATACGTTTGACGAACTCGCGGCAAAACTTTCGCTGGTTTACTGACGCGGCAGCGATGCGCAGGGCACTGAAACAGCCATAGCGCGAACTAATGTTCAAAAATTTGTTTACAGGCGCCCTGCCAAGGCTTAGCGTATCAAGAACTTTTGTGCGCAATGTGAACTTTTGCCACGCAACGAGCAAAGGCACAGGGCGCCACAGTCCCACCCCAAAAAACAGCAACACGGAGGATCAAAGTGAATCGACTTGGTTTTGCCATCCTGGCAACCCTTGCGCTTGGCGGCCCAACCGCCGCCCTTGCCCAAGAGGTGCTGACCATCGGTGTGCGGTCCGAAGCGGCAACGCTTGACCCGCACTGGACCCAGCTTTCAGCGGATCTTCAGCTGCAAGAGCACATCTTCGAGCATCTGGTCGATCTGGACAGCGCATCGCAGCCTGCGCCCGGCCTGGCTTTGTCCTGGGCGCCGATCAATGACACAACGTGGGAATTCAAACTGCGGCAGGGCGTGACCTGGCACGATGGCGAGGCGTTCAACGCCGACGACGTGATCTATTCGTTTGACAGGCTGAAGGCCGGGATCGAAGGGGCAACCGCAAGCCCCGCGTTCCAGCTTGCCAAGGGCGGCAAGGTCTGGACGAAGGTGGACGACTATACGATCCACATCACGACCGAAGGCCCATATCCCACCATGGCCGAAGATTTGGCCATGATCCCGATCGTCGCCCAGCACGTGGTGCCGGGCAAAACCCCGTCGGTGGATTTCAACTCTGGCGCGGCGGCCATCGGCACCGGGCCGTTCGTCTTCAAGGAATTCAGCCCCGGCAACCGCATCGTCGTGGCCAAGAACCCCAACTGGTGGGGCGGCGACCCCGGCTGGGATGAGGTGGTGTTCCGCCCCGTCGGCGAAGACAGCGCGCGGCTGGCCGCCCTGCTCAACGGTGACGTGGACATGATCGACTACCCGCCAACGGTTGATCTTCCACAGCTGGAGGCAAACGAAAACTTCCGTGTCTCGACCATCGCGTCGGATCGTCTGATCTACATGATGCCGTCCTATCGGCACATCGAACCCTATATCACCGCCAATGATGGCAGCCCGATGATGAACCCGCTGCGCGATTGGCGCGTGCGCAAGGCGCTGTCGCTGGCGATCAACCGCGACGCCATCCGCGACCGGATCATGGGTGGTGCCGCACTTCCCACGCGCAACATCGTGCCGCCGGGCTTCTTCGGCTATGTCGAGGATCTGCAACCCGACGCTTATGATGTCGAGGCGGCCAAGGCCCTGCTGGCCGAGGCGGGCTATGCCGACGGGTTCCGCATGACGATCCACGGCCCGAACGACCGCTACATCAACGATGCCCGCATCGTCGAAGCCGTGGCGCAGTTCTGGACGCAGATCGGGATCACGACCGAGGTCGATACCATGCCGCGCGCGGTGTTCTTCTCGGATCTGATCCGCGGCGGGGCCGACAGTTTCGCGGGTTTTAACAGCCCGAAGTTCTCGATGTCGCTGACCGGCTGGGGCACTGTCGCGGGCGAGGCGACCTATACGGTGTCAGGCATCCTTGAAACCTACAACGCGGCGACCGGCGGCGGAAACGGCAACTTTGGCCGCTATTCCAACCCGTCGATCGATGCAAAGTCGGTGCTGGCCAAGCAGACGATCGACCGCGACGCACGCCTTGCGCTTTTGCAGGACGCAACCCGCTGGGGGATGGAAGACTACTCCCTGATCCCGCTGCATTTTCAGGTCAACAAATGGGCCATGAAGGCAGGGCTTGAACACTTCCCCCGCACGAACGAGCGCACTCTGGCAACCGAAGTCAAACGTGTTGACTGACGCATGAGCAGGGCGAGGCAAAGGGAAACCCATGGCTGAATTCATCCTCAGACGCATCCTTCAGGCGCTTTTGGTCCTGTTCGTGATGACCGTGCTGGTGTTCTTCGGGATCCATGTCATCGGCAACCCCGTCGATCTCTTTGCTTCGTCCGAGTGCACCAAGGCCTGTCTGGACGAGATCATGGTCAACCTTGGTCTCGACCGTCCGGTCTGGCAGCAATATCTGATCTTCCTCGGCAATCTCGCCGAGGGGGATCTGGGCCGCTCCTTCACCCACGGCGTGCCCGCGATGAGCCTGATCTGGGAACGGTTTCCAGCAACGCTTGAACTCGCGGTCGCGGCCTTGGTGCTGGCGCTTGGCATCGGCCTGCCGCTTGGCTTCTACGCTGGCCTGCGCCCCGAAAGCATCCTGTCCAAGGTCATCATGGCCTTGTCGATGATCGGCTTTTCCGTGCCGATCTTCTGGATCGGTCTGATCCTGATCCTGACGTTTTCGGTCTATCTGGGATGGCTTCCCGCCATTGGCCGGGGCGAGCTTGTCTCCGTTTTGGGGCTGGAGGTGAGCTTTCTCACCCTCGACGGGCTGCGCCATCTGGCGATGCCGGCCTTCACCCTGTCCCTTCTGATGATGTCGATGGTCATCCGCCTGACCCGGGCGGGCCTGCGCGAAGTGATGACGTCAGATTACATTCGCTTTGCCCGGGCCAATGGCGTGCCGGAATACCGTGTGCTGGGTTGGCATGCGATGAAGAACCTGCTGATCCCGATCGTCACCGTGCTTGGCATGGAATTTGGCGGGGTCATTGCCTTTGCCGTGGTCACGGAGTCGATCTTTTCCTGGCCCGGCGTTGGCAAGATGCTGATCGACGCGATCAGCGTGCTGGATCGGCCGTTGATCGTCGCCTACCTGATCTTCGTGGTCACGATGTTTGTCCTGCTCAATCTGGTGATCGACATCCTTTATTCGCTGCTTGATCCGCGCGTGCGCCTTGGCGCCGGGGCGGTCTGAGGATGGCCATGATCACCGCCGAACGTCCCTCGCGCCTGCGCGCCTTCACCACCGCCTTTCTGGGCTCGCCCACCGCGACCGTTGCGCTCTGCGTCTTTGTCGCGATGACCCTTGCAGCGATTTTTGCGCCCCTGATCGCACCGCAAGACCCTTATGACCTGCGGTCGGTGTCGATCCTCGACAACCTTCTGCCGCCCGGTGAAACGAGCTTTGACGGCCTGACCTATTGGCTTGGCACCGATGGCCAAGGGCGCGACATGCTGTCCGCCATGCTTTACGGCTTGCGGATTTCGCTTGTCGTCGGCCTTGCCTCGGGGGTGATCGCCCTTGCCTTTGGCACCTTGGTCGGATTGGTCGCCGCGTTTCGGGGCGGCTGGGTCGATGCGCTGTTGATGCGGATCGTCGATCTGCAACTCAGCCTTCCCACGATCCTTGTCGCCCTGATCCTGCTGGTCATTCTGGGGCGAGGGATCGACAAGATCATTGTGGCGCTTGTGGTGGTGCAATGGGCCTATTTTGCCCGCACCGTGCGCGGCGTGGCCCTGGTCGAGAATGCAAGGGATTATGTCGATGCCGCACGCGGCCTGCGGCTGCCGCCCTTGCGTATCTTGTTCCACCACATCCTGCCCAATTGCCTGCCCACCCTGCTTGTCGTGGCGACGATCCAGATGGCACAGGCAATTTCGCTGGAAGCCACGCTCAGCTTCCTTGGCCTTGGCCTGCCCCCGACGCGGCCCTCTCTGGGCCTGCTGATCGCAAACGGGTTTGATTACCTGCAATCGGGCCGCTGGTGGATTTCGGTGCTGCCCGGCGTGGTGCTGCTGGTGCTGGTCGTGTCGATCAACGTCGTGGGGGATCGCCTGCGCGACGTTCTGAACCCCCATCTGAGAGGCTGACGATGGCCCCTGTTCTGACTCTGCGCGGTCTGACCACGGTCTTTGGCAAGGGCACACAGGAATTGCGCGCGCTCGACGGCGTCGATCTGACCGTCAACGCAGGCGAGATCGTGGCGCTGGTCGGCGAAAGCGGATCTGGCAAATCGCTGACCGGATTTTCCATCAATGGCCTGCTGCCCGCAAATGCCCGGATCACGGGCGGCAGCATCGATCTGTCCGGCACGGATCTGCGGACGGTTCCTGCGCGCGAGATGCGCAAGATCCGCGGCAAAGAGGTCGGGATGATCTTTCAAGACCCGATGATGACGCTGAACCCCGTGCTGCGGGTTGAAACGCAGATGCGCGATGCCTTGCGCGCCCACGATCCCCTGCCCCGCGCCGCCCTGCGCGAACGGCTGATCGCGGCGCTTGCCGAAGTGGGTATTGCGGCACCCGAACAACGCCTGCGCGCCTGGCCGCACGAGCTTTCGGGGGGGATGCGGCAGCGTGTGGCGATTGCCACCGCCCTGCTGCACAGCCCGAAACTGATCATTGCGGACGAGCCGACAACCGCGCTTGACGTGACCATTCAGGGTCAGATCCTCGCCCTTGCGCAAAAGCTGTGCAAGGAACGCGGCACCGCGCTGATCTGGATCACGCATGACCTGGCCGTGGTGGCCGGGATCGCGGACCGCGTGTCGGTCATGTATGCGGGCCGCGTGGTCGAGGAAGGCCCGGTCGATGCCGTGCTTGACGCCCCGGCCCATCCCTATACCCGCGGCCTGATCGACAGTGTCGCGGCAAACCAGCCAAAAGGCACCCGCCTGCCGATGATCCCCGGCCGGATGCCCTTGCTGTCCGACCTGCCCAAGGGCTGTGTCTTTGCGCCGCGGTGCAGCCGCCGCAGCGCCCTGTGCGACAGCACCTCGCCTCCGCCGCGTGCCACGGGCCAGGGGCAAACCGTGCGCTGCCATCATCCGTTGACCGAACCTGCCGGAGCACTCGCATGACGGCACAGCTTCCCATCCTCGAGGCGAAGGGCCTGACCAAGACCTTTCGCCAGAACGACACGCTCTTGTCGCGTATCCTGGGCAGGCTTGGCCTTGGGCCGGGGCCGCAAGTGGTGCGCGCCGTTGATGGCGTGGACTTCACCCTTTACCGCGGCGATGTGCTGGGCATCGTCGGCGAATCCGGTTGCGGCAAATCGACCCTTGGCCGCATGGCCGCCGGCCTTACCCGCCCTTCGACGGGCGCGGTGCTGCAAGAGGGCAAGCCACGGGATCTGACCGAAGGCCTCGACCGGCAGATGATCTTTCAGGATCCGTTCTCATCGCTCAACCCGCGCAAGCGCGTGACCGAGTTGATCGGCGAGGCGCCGCGCGTGCATCGCATCGTCGGCCCCGGCGAGCTGGAAGAATACGTTCGTCAACTGATGGAACGCTGCGGCATCGACCCCGCGTTTCATGACCGCTTCGCGCATCAGTTTTCGGGCGGCCAGCGCCAGCGCATCGGGATCGCCCGTGCTCTTGCGGTCAAGCCCGAAGTGCTGATCTGCGACGAGGCGGTCTCTGCGCTCGACGTGTCGGTGCAGGCGCAGATCGTCAATCTTTTCATGGACCTGCGCGAAGAACTGGGCCTGACCTACATCTTCATCAGCCACGATCTGGGCATCGTTCGCCATCTCGCCGACCGCGTTCTGGTCATGTATCTGGGCCGCGTCGTCGAAGAAGGGCCTGCCGAGGATGTCTTTGACGCGCCCCAGCACCCCTATACCCGCGCGCTTGTCGCGGCGGTGCCGCGGCTTGACCGTCGGCACACGATCTTTCGCCCCGTCTCGGGCGAGATCCCCTCGCCGCTCAACCCACCCTCGGGCTGCCATTTCCACCCGCGTTGCCCGCTGGCAACCGACCGCTGCCGCAGCGAAAGCCCCGCCCTGCGCGAGATCGCGCCGGGCCGCCGGGCCGCCTGCCACCTGATCTGAATCCGAACCACCCAAGGGAGTAACCGATGGCTACCTATCACGACCGCATGACCCGCTTCCGGGCCCTTCTGCCCGGAAAGGCCGATCTTGTATTCATCCCTTTGGGCACGGATCTGGACTATCTGACCGGCATTCACCGCGACATTCCGAATTACGGGCGCAACCTGCACCCTGGCATGTGGCTGGAAGGCGCATGGATCGCCCCGGACCGTGACCCCATCCTGACGCTGCCGCGGATGACCGTCGAATTCGGTTCCACCGCGGGCACCGATGGGCTGGACGTGCGGGTTCTGGGCGATTGGGACGATCCGGCCGCGATGGCAAAAGGCATCCTGACCGAGCTTGGCGTGCGCGAGGGCGCCACGATCGCCACCTCGGACAATGCCGAAGCCGAAAGCCTGATAGAGCTGCAAAAGCTGGTTCCGGCGGCACGCTTCACCTCGGCCACGCATATCTTGCGCGCGCTGCGGGTGATCAAGGACGCCGACGAGATCGCCACCATGCGCGAGGCGGGCCGCATCACCGAAGCCGCCTTTGCCGATGTGCTGGCGCGTCTGAAGATCGGGATGACCGAACTCGATATCGTGGCGGAAGTGGACTATCAGATGAAGCGCCACGGCTCGCTTGGGCCGTCCTTCACCACCTCGCTTTACAACACCGGGCCGAACCACCCGATGCGCTTTGGCCGCCGTCTGGAAACCTGGCCGCGCGTGCTTACGGCGCCCGTCTCGGTGCTGTTCGACTTTGGCGCGGTGCATGACGGCATGTGCTATGACTTTGGCCGCACGGTCAGCTTTGGCGCGCCCAGCGACGAGCAGATCAAGGTGCACCGCCTGATCATGGACAGCCAGCGCGCCGGGATCGAGGCGCTGAAGGCCGGGGCCACCACCTGCGAAGACGTGGATCGCATTGCCCGCGACGTCATCGCCGACGCCGGCTATGGCGACAAGTTCCGTCACCGTCTGGGCCATGCCATCGGATGGGATGTGCACGAACCGCCCTTCCTGACCAAGGGCGACAAGACCCCGGTCGAGGAAGGCATGATCTTCACGATCGAGCCGTCGATCTTCCAGGACGGCACCTTCTCGGCCCGGGTCGAGGATTGCATCGTGGCCCGTCCAGGCGGCGGCGAGGCGCTGACCAAAGGCTGGCAAGACCTTGTCGTGGTGGAATGAAAGAAAAGGGGGCGGAAACGCCCCCTTTGTTCCTTCCTGCGCGCCTGACCTGTCTTGCGGCCACATCAGAGGCCAACAGGCACACTTTGTCCAAGGCGGCTGCGGTTATCCTAAAGCCCGCCGATGCAGGTGTATTTCAGATCAAGGAAATCCTCGATCCCCTGACGCCCGCCCTCGCGGCCGACACCGGATTCCTTGATTCCGCCGAACGGCGCTTCGGGGGTGACGATGGCCACCTCGTTTATCCCCAAAAGACCATAGCCGAGCTGATCCTGAAGCCGGAACATACGTGCCATATCTTGTGTGTAGGCATAGGCAGCAAGCCCATATTCGGTGTCATTGGCCAAGGCCACCACTTCGTCCTCGGTGTCGAACCGATAGATCGCGGCGACGGGGCCAAAGATTTCCTCGCTGTTCATCCGCATATCTGTGGTCGCGTTCTTCACCACGGTCGGCTGAAAGAACAGCCCGCCACGGGCATGGCGACCACCGCCCGTGACCAGCTGCCCCCCCTTGGAAAGCGCATCGGCCAGCAGGTCCTCCATCTTGGCGATGGCGGCCTCGTCGATCATCGGGCCTTGCTCGGCCCCCGCTTCATGGCCCGGTGCCACCTTCATGGCCGCCACACGCGCGGCAAAAGCCTCGGTGAAGCGGTCATAGATGCCCGACTGCACATAAAGCCGGTTGGTGCAGACACAGGTTTGCCCGGCATTGCGGAACTTGGCAAACAGCGCACCGGTCACGGCCCGGTCCAGATCGGCGTCGTCAAACACCATGAAGGGTGCATTGCCGCCAAGCTCCATCGACACCCGCTTGACCGTTCCAGCCGCCGCGCGGATCAGATCCTTGCCGATGTCGGTGGACCCGGTGAAGGTGATCTTGCGCACCTTGGGGTTGGCCATGATCTCACCGCCGATGGCACGCGCGCTGCCCGTCAGCACGTTGACCACACCGGGCGGGAAGCCTGCCTGTTCGGCAAGCTGCCCCCAGACCAGCGCCGACAGCGGCGTGGCGCTGGCCGGCTTCACCACCACGGTGCAGCCTGCGGCAAGCGCTGGCCCGATCTTGCGCGCAAGCATGGAGGACGGGAAGTTCCACGGCGTGATGGCCGCCACGACACCCACCGGATGCCGGGTCGTCATCAGCCGCCGTCCCTTGACGGGCGACGGAATGATCTCGCCATAGATCCGCCGCGCTTCTTCCGCGAACCAAAGGACATAGGCCGCGCTTGACGCGATCTCGGCCCGCGCCTCGACCAGCGGTTTGCCCTGCTCCGCGGTCATCATCCAGGCCAGGGCTTCCTGGTTGTCGAGAATCGCCTGATGCAGGCGCCGCATCATGGCGACACGGTCGTTCAACGGCAAAGCCGCATAGGCCGGGAAAGCCGCATGGGCCGCGTCAATCGCACGCCGGGTTTCCACCTCCCCCGCATTTGGCACGCGCGCGATCACATCGCCCGTCGCCGGGTTGGTGACATCAAACACCGCGCCGGATTCGGCCCCGACCCAAGCGCCGCCGATCAGGTTGGCCTGATGCACAAGATGCGAAAAATCAGTCATGTCATGTCCTTGTATTGGGCTGCTTCAGCCAAGCACCTCTGTGACCGCGTCCTTGAGGGCCGAGGTCAGACGGTCAGCTTCGGCTGTGGTCAGGCACAGCGGCGGCGCAAAGCCGACGATATTGCCCTCGGGCAAAGGCCGCGCGATCACGCCGCGCGCCAGCATCGCCGCGGTGATTTTTGGCACCACGGTCATCGGCGGATACCAGGTGCGCGCAGCGGGGTTTTCCATGAATTCCACAGCCAGCATCAAGCCTTCGCCGCGGATTTCCGCCACGTTGGGATGGGTGCCCAGCGCATCCTTCAACGCGCCCTTGAAATAGGCACCGACCTTTGCCGCGTTGGGCACCAGATCCATCTTGTCGATCAGGTCCAGCGTCGCCACGCCCGCAGCCGCACACACCGGATGCGCCGAATAGGTGAAGCCATGGGCAAGAAGGCCGTGTTCTTCGGACCCGGTCAGCAGAACATCCATCACGCGCTGCGAGATGATCGAGCCAGACAGCGGCGCATAGGCCGAGGTCAGCCCCTTGGCCACCGTGATGAAATCGGGGCGCAGACCGAAATGGTCAGACCCGAACATCGACCCGGTCCGGCCAAAGCCCGTCACGACCTCATCCGCGATCAAAAGGATGCCGTGGCGATCCAGCACCTCTTGGACACGCGCCCAATAGCCGGCAGGCGGCGGAATGATGCCGCCGGTGCCCATCGCGGGCTCTCCGGCAAAGGCGGCGATGGTGTCGGGGCCTTCGGCCTCGATCATCTGCTCCAACTCGGCGATCAGCCAGTCCAGATAGCCGGCTTCGTCCATGTCATCTTGCGGGCGCCGCAGATGATGTGCGGTATGGGTGTGCAAGAACCCCGGCAACGGCAGGCCCATGCGCGTGTGATACCCCGGCAGGCCGGTCATCGAGCCAGACACGATGCCCGACCCATGATAGGCGCGCCACCGCGAGATGATCTTGCGGCGCTGGGGCTCTCCACGCAGGATGTGGTAGTGCCAGGCCAGCTTTACGTTGGTTTCATTGGCATCCGACCCGGACAGGCCAAAGAACACCCGGCTCATGTGCTTGGGCACGCGGTCCATCACCATCTTGGCCAGACGGATGGCAGGTTCGTTGCCATGCCCACCAAAGGTGTGGAAAAACGCCAGCTCATGCGCCTGTTTTGCAATCGCATCGGCGATTTCCGGGCGACCATAGCCTGCGTTCACGCAATAAAGCGCGGCAAAGCCATCGAGAAAACGGTTGCCGTCACGATCGACAACCGTGCAGCCTTGGCCCCCCGTCATGATCCGGCCCGCCACCACGCCCTTGGCATGGTTTGCGATATGCGTCGTCGGATGCAGGAAATGCGCGGCATCCCATGCGGCGAGGTCATCGTTCAGGCGTGGGTCAAGGGTCATATCAAGCTCTCCTGCCGGGTGTTGGCGATCAGTTCCGGCACGCTGGCCTGATTGGGCAGCGACAGCAGGAAGGACACCATGCCCGCAACGGTTTCGGGCGTCAGACGATCTGGTTTCGGAGTGGCGCCCACGACATTGGCGATCAGATCGGTGTCGATCGCCCCGGGGCACAGGGCGGTGGCGCGCACGCCATCGTCCCAGGCGGCCGCACGCACCGCCTGCGTCATCGACAACAGCGCGTGCTTGGTCATCGAATAGCCCACGCTGGTGCCGTTGCGATAACGCTTTGCGTCGGTCGAGGCGATGTTGATCACCCGCCCCTGCCCGGTCTTGCGCAGATGCGGCAAGGCTTCCCTTATCAGGCGGAACGGCGCTTTGACATTGACCGCCCACATGGCGTCAAGGTCATCTTCGCTGCCGCGCTCGAAATCGACCATGGTCATGATACCGGCATTGTTCACAAGCGCGTCGATGCGTCCGAACCGCGCGACCGCGGCGGCAACCCAGGCGGTGGCGGCATCGGGGTCTTTTGCGTCAAACGGCACGGCCTGAACGCGATCCGGGGCACCGAATTGCGTGGCCTGATCCAGGTTGCGCAGGCCGAGCGACAGGGACCAGCCTTCGGAAACAAGCCGTTCGGCAATCGCGGCGCCAAGCCCGCGACCCCCCCCGGAAAGAAGCGCGACCCGGGACATCAGAACAGCCCCTGATAAACGCCGCCATCGTTGACGATGTTCTGCCCCGAGATGAACCCCGCCTGAGCCGAGCACAGGAAGGCAATCAGATCGCCGCATTCCGAAGGATCGCCCAACCGCCCGGCCGGGCAGGTTTCCAGACGGTTCTTCAGAATGGCCTCATAGGTGGTGTTCCCGCGCTTGGCATGGCCATGCAGGTTTGTGTGCAAGGCATCGGTGTCGAACAGGCCGGGGCAGACCGTGTTGACGGTGACGTTATGCGGCAACAACTCGCGCGACATCGCCGCAACCGCGCCCGACAGGGCAAGGCGCGCCGCGTGCGAATGGGCAAATCCCACTTGCGGAAACTTGATGAAGCTGACGCTCATGTTCACCACGCGGCCAAAACGCCGCTCGATCATGCCCGGCGTCACCGCCTGGATCATTTCGATCGAGGACAGGAAATGCACCTCAAGCCAATGCCGCCAATCTTCGGGCGTGATCTGGCTGGCAGGGGTAGGCACCTGCCGCACACCGGGATTGTTCACCAGAATATCAACCGGCCCCGCAGCCGCCAGAATCTCGGCCCGGCCCTCGGCGGTGTTGAAATCCACAGCAATAGGGATCGCCTCCACCCCGAATTCGGCACGGATGGTTGCCGCCGCTTCTTCAAGCGGGCCTGCGCTGCGGGCGTTCATCACCACCGAAACGCCCTCGCGGGCCAAGGACCGTGCCGCAGCAAGCCCCAATCCGCGCGATGCGGCGGTTACAATCGCCCGCCGCCCCCGAAGTCCCAAGTCCATCATGCCACCTTTGATTTGGGCGCCAGAAGCGCATCCATGCCGGCTTTCAACCCTTGAAGCGGTGCGCCGGTCAGCCCGCGCAGAGGCGGACGCAACTCTCCACCGCCGGGAAGGCCAAGGAAATTCATAGCAGCCTTGGTCGCAGGATAAAGGGTGCGCCCATCCGAGGTGAACAGCTCGGTCATCTCGATCCCGATGCGCTGCAGCGCCCAGGCCTCGTCCATGCGGCCTGCCTTGGTCGCGTGCCACAGGTCAAGACAGCCCTTGTCCCACACATTGGGAAAGCAATCGATCAAGCCGTCGGCCCCGGCGAGGGTGGCCGCGACGCCAAAGACCGAGGAGGGGCCGCAATAGACGCGGATGCGGTCGCTGACCCGCAGCAGGGTTTCATGGAAATTCTTCCAGTTGCCAGACGATTCCTTGATTGCCACCACCTTGTCCAGATCGGCAAGCCGGTCGGCAATGGCCGGGGAAATGGCATTCCCCGCATTGCCGGGAATGTTGTAAAGAACGATGGGCAAGACACTTGCCGCATTCACCGCCTCGAAATGAGCGATGATCTCTGACTCCGTCAGATGCGCAAAATAGGGCGGCAAGACCAGCACCCCATCGCCCCCCGCCTCCTTGACGGCGTGGATCTGCTCGATCACCTCGTCCTGGCGGATCGCGCCGGTGCCCACGATGGTTGGCCCGCGGCCCTTTGCGGCCATGACCGTCAGCTTGGCAAGCCGTTCACGTTCCTTGAAATTCAGCGCCCAGAACTCGCCCGTGCATCCCGCCGCGACCATGCCGGTTGACCCGGCCAGATAAAGCCGGTCGACATTCGCCATGAACGAGTCTTCGTCGATCGACAGATCCTGTCTGAAGGGTGTGGTGATTGCGGGCATGGGGCCCGCCCAATCGATGGAATGACGGTTCAAGACACAACTCCTTTGGAAGCAACGCGCAACGGCGCAGCGATAGAGGGCTGGGCGCTGGCTGCGCCCGATGAATTGTTCAACCTGCGGCCATGCGGGCCGGCGGCAAAGACATGCGCCTGTGTGGTATCAAGCCAGACCGGAACCCGTTCCCCCATGCGCAAGGCCGGGGTGCCAGCAACACGGGCGATCACCCGCACGCCGGGCGCAATCGCCAGGGTCACAATGGTTTCGTGCCCTGTCGCCTCGGTCAGAACGATCTCGCCGGTCAGGTCGCCCTTTCCCAGATGGACATCTTCGGGGCGGATGCCAAAGGCCGCGGGTCCGGCCGCCGCCCCACCGTCAAGCGCAGGGACAGCCAGACGCAAACCGGCATGTTCAAAACACCAGTCCGAGCCAGACTTGACCAGCGCGCCATCAACCAGCGTCATGCCGGGCGTTCCGATGAAACCGGCGACAAAACGGTTGGCCGGGCGCGCATAAACCTCGGCCGGTGGTGCGAATTGTTGCAGGTTGCCGCCTTCCATGATGGCGATCCGGTCCGCCATCGTCATGGCTTCAAGCTGGTCATGGGTGACATAGACCATGGTGCGCCCAAGGCGACGGTGCAGCTCGATCAGTTCGGCCCGAAGCTGGCCGCGCAACTTGGCGTCAAGGTTCGACAGCGGTTCGTCCAGCAAGAACACCTTCGGATCGCGGATCAGCGCCCGCCCCAAGGCCACACGCTGTTGTTGCCCACCGCTCAGTTGCTTTGGCTTGCGGTCCAAAAGCGCTGTCAGATGCAGCATCTCGGCGGTCTTGGCGACCATGGGGCCGCGCTCTGCCTTTGGCACGCCCCGCTTTTTCAGCGGATAGGCGATGTTTTCGGCCACCGTCATATGCGGATAAAGCGCATAGGACTGAAACACCATGGCGATGTCACGCTCGCCCGGGGGCAGATCATTCACCCGGCGATCACCGATGATGATGTCGCCGGTGGTCGGAAACTCAAGGCCGGCCAGCATGCGCAGGGTCGTTGTCTTGCCACAGCCCGAAGGCCCCAGCAGCGCCACGAATTCACCCGCCTTGATCGACAGATCCAACCCGTGCAGCGCGGTAAAGCTGCCGAAGGATTTTGTGACAGTGCGGAAATCGACATTGGCCATGGATCAGCCTTTCACGGCGCCCGCGCCGAAGCCGCGGGTCAGATAGCTTTGAAGGAAGGCGAAAACGATGATCAGCGGCACGCTCATCATCACCGAGGCGGCCATCAGCAGCGACCATTCGATGTTGAAGGACGAGATCAGCATGTTCATCACGCCGGTGGTCAGCGGGCGCGCTTCATCCGAGTTCACAAGGACAAGCGCGTAAAGGTATTCGTTCCAGCTCAGGATAAAGGTGAACAGCGCGGTCGAAATGATGCCGGGCAACAGCTGCGGCAAGATCACATCGACAAAGGCGCCCATCCGCGTCGCCCCATCCACCATCGCCGCATATTCAAGGTCATCCGGAACCCCCGCCATGAAGGACCGCATCAGCCAAAGCGCATAGGGCAGCGCAAAGGTGGTATAGGCAATCACCAAGGAAAACAGGGTGTTCGACAGCCCCAGACTGACCAGCATCAGATAGAGCGGGATGATAAGCACGACCGAGGGCAAGAGGTAGGTAAACAGCACCAGAAAGGCCAGCCCCTCGCGCCCCCGATAGCGAAACCGGACAAGGCTGTAGGCGCCCAGCGTGGCCACACCCACCACAAGCAGGGTTGTCACCGTGGACAGCATCACCGAATTGCGGAAATAGACCAGAAAGTTGGTCTGGGTCAGCAGATGCCAGTAATGCTCGAACGTCCAGCTTTCGGGCAGCATCGTGGGCGGCCGGCGGAACAGTTCGGATTGCGGCTTCACCGAGGTGACGAGCATCCAGAACAGCGGAAAGGCAACGGCCAGAATGGTCGTCCAGGCAAACAGGTTCAAAACCACGGGGCCAAGGAATTTGCGCATCAGGAAGCCCCTTTTTCACGGGTTCGGCGGATATACACGATCATGAACACCAGCAGGATCGCCATCATCGATACGGCCCA
>JALOSO010000297.1 GCA_025458385.1 Paracoccaceae bacterium
CATGCGGGTTTGCAGGGGCAGCAGATCGCGGAAAATGCCCGACAGGGTCATCACCACGTCAATGCGCGGGCGGCCAAGCTCGGCCAGCGGGATCAGGTCCGCGCCTGACAGCCTGCCGTAATGGTCAAAGCGGGGCGTGGCACCCATCAGCGCCATGGCCTGCGCAATCGGTCCGCCGTCGGATTTGATGTTGTCAGACCCCCACAGCACGATCGCCACGGTGCGCGGCAGGCGGGCGGCGGCGGCAAGCAAGCGGTCGGCCTGCGCGGCCCCGTCCTGCATGGCGAATGCGGTGGGCATGCGGAAAGGATCAAACGCATGAATATTGCGGCCCGTAGGCAGAATATCAGGGCTGCGGATCAGATCACCGCCCGGCACGGGGGCGATGAAATGCCCAGCCAGTGCGCGCAGCAGGGCGGCGGTCTCGTGATCTTCGGCCAGCAGCCCATCAGCGCGCGCGCGGCCCTCTTCGGGCATCACGGCCAGCATCTCGGCGCGTTGGGCGGCGGTCATCGGGCGGCCTACAACGTGCAGGCCATCAGTCATCAAGGCGCCTTCGGTTTCCAGAAGCTTGGCCCAGAGTGTCTCGGGCGCCTCACCGCCCAGATCCACGGCGCGGGCCTGATCTTCGACCAGCAGGGCAAGGTCGGCACGGGCCGGGTCATCCGCAGGCATGGCGCGATAGCGCGACAGGCTGTCTTTCAGGTCCAGAAGGCCCTTGTAAAGCCCGGCCTGCGCCAAAGGCGGGGTGAGGTGCGTGACGGTGATGGCGTTTGACCGGCGCTTGGCCAAGGTGGCCTCGGACGGATTGTTCGCGGCGTAAAGGTAGATGTTGGGCAAACCGCCAATCAGCCGGTCCGGCCAGCAATCACCCGAAACCCCGGCCTGCTTGCCGGGCATGAATTCCAGCGCCCCATGCATGCCGAAATGCAACAGGGCATCGGCGGCAAATTCCGTGCGCAGCCAGCGGTAGAAGGTGACAAAGGCATGTGTCGGCGCAAAGCTGCGTTCAAACAGCAGGCGCATGGGGTCGCCCTCGTACCCAAACAGCGGCTGCAGGCCAACGAACACATTGCCGAACTGGCAGCCCAGCACCATCACCCGCGCGCCGTCAGACTGGATGCGCCCCGGGGCAGGGCCCCATGCGGCCTCCACCTCGGCCAACCAAGGCGTGTCGCGCACCATATCGGCGGCGGGTACGAAGGCCGCGACATTGGCGGGCTGGCCATAGGTTTTGGCATTGCCGCCCAGCACGGCCTCGCGCAGGGCAGCCACGCTTTCAGGGGGCGTCAAGGCATAGCCCTCGGCAGCCATGGCGTGCAAGGTATTGAACAGGCTTTCAAAAACCGAAAGGTAGGCCGCCGTGCCCGCAGCCCCTGCATTGGGCGGAAAGCCGTAGAGCACGATGGCGACCTTGCGCTTGGCCACATCGCTGCGCCGCAGGGCGGCCAGCCGGGCAACCTTGTCTGCCAGCGCCGCCACGCGTTCCGTGCAAGGGGCCATGGCGCGCGCTTCGCCCACGTCGCGCCGTCCGGCAAAGACCGTGGGGTTGGTCGCCCCGTCAATTTCCGGCAGAGCGATCAGCATGGTGGTTTCGACCGGGCCAAGGCCGGTGGCCGAAGCTTCCCACTGCTCCAGCGTCTGAAACTCCAACGGGTGCGCCGCCACATAGGGCACATCCAGCGCCGAAAGGGCGGCCACGGCGGCGGCACTGTCATTATAGGCCGGCCCGCCCACAAGGCTGAACCCGGTCAGCGAAACCAGCGTGTCGATCTTGGCATGATAGGCCTGTATCGCGGGCCGCCCGTCCAGACCCGCCGCAAAGGCCGGGATCACGGCAATCCCCTTGCCCTCAAGCGCTGCGATCACCGCATCGTAATGCGCGGTATCGCCCGCCAGCACATAGGACCGCAGCAAGAGAAGCCCCACCGTCGCCGTCGCCCCCGCAGGGCGCGGCAAGGCCTGCGCATCCGTGCCGATCCGGCCCTTCAGCGCCGGGTGATAGACGCCGACATCGGGGTATTCGACAGGCGCCTTGACCGTGACCTTGGCCCAATCCGCATGGCGCGCATAGCGCGAGACCAGATAGCGCATCAGCTCGCGGATATTGTCATCCGACCCGCCAAGCCAATACTGCATGGTCAGGAACCACGCCCGCAGGTCCTGCGCCTTGCCCGGAATGAAGCGCAAGATTTTCGGCAGGCGGCGCAGCATCTTCATCTGCTTTTCGCCGGAGGCTGCCGAAGGCTCTTTCTTGCCGCGCAGGTTTTTCAGCAGCGCCATCGCCGCTGACGCAGGCTTGGACATGTCCAGATCGCCCATGCGCGTCAGCTTGACCACCTGCGGATCGGCCATCAGGCCGACGAAGGCATCCACCCGCCCGCGCGCGGCCACCAGTTCCGGCAGGATCGCCGTGATATGCTCTTCGATGAACAGCATGTTGGCAAACACGATGTCCGCCGCATTGACTGCCGCCTTGGCGCGAATCAGGGATGCCGGATTTTCCGACCATTCCGCAGCCGCATGGACCGTGATGCTCAGCCCCGGAAATTCACGCGCAAGGCCCGCTGCCACACGGGCAACCGGCCCTGCCACATGCGCATCCAGTGTCACCACGGCAATGCGGTAACCGGGGGCCTTGCCCCCCGTGCCGCCTGCCATGATGCCGGTTTCATCGCGCATAATGGGCCTTTGCCTCATAAAGCGTATCAATGCTGATGGCCGCAAGGCCACGCTCGCTGGCGTATTTCTCGGTGTTCCGCTTGGCCTTGCCGCGCACGAAGAAGGGGATCTTCTTCAGCTCGCGTTCAGCATCCGAAAGCCAGATGACATCGCCCGTCTGTGCTGCCACTTCCGGTTCCGGCGCGGGTTCGGTTTCCACCACGCGCAGATGTGCCTTGCCGCCATGGTGGCTGGCCCCGGCGGCATCGTGGAATTCGAAATCCTCGCGGAACATGGTCAGAAGGTGTTCTTCCAGACCCATGACGAGGGGGTGAATCCACGTATCAAAGATGACATTGGCGCCCTCAAAACCCATCTGCGGGCTGTAGCGCGCGGGGAAATCCTGAACATGCACAGGGGCACTGATGACCGCGCAGGGGATGCCAAGGCGCTTGGCGATGTGGCGTTCCATCTGGCTGCCAAGGATCAGTTCGGGGGAAAGGGCGGCGATGGCGGCCTCGACCTCGAGATAATCATCGGTGATCAGCGCCTCGAGCCCATAGGATTTGGCCGCCGTGCGCACGGCGCGCGCGCCTTCGCGGTTGAAACAGCCCAGGCCCACGACCTCAAACCCGATCTCATCGCGTGCAATGCGGGCGGCGGCGATGGCGTGGGTGGCATCGCCGAAGATGAAGACGCGCTTGCCCGTCAGGTAGGTGGAATCCACGGATGCCGCCCACCATGGCTGGCGCAGGCGGGTTTCATCCACTTTGGCAGGAACGCCC
>JALOSO010000298.1 GCA_025458385.1 Paracoccaceae bacterium
CCTGAGGCCAGCGTGATGGCCTGCCCAAGGCCAAGGCTGGCAAGGTTGGGCATGTGGAGGGGCCCTTTGCGCCCCGCATCCGCCTGCCCTGCCGCACAGGCGGCGGCGATATGGCCAAGGGTATTGGAACCTTCGTCGCCAAAGGCTGCGGCGTCAGGCGCGCCGCCACAGCCAACCGAATCCATCACGATCAGAAAGGCACGGCGCTTTGCAGGCGGGGCCATCAGGCAATCCTTTTCCAGATCAGGGGTGGCTCTTCCAAGGCCGCCTCGCCAATCCCATAGGCCGCCTGCACGGCGCGGATGGCGGCTTCGGCCTGCGCCTCGGTGGCGGCATGCACCATGCCCAAGGGCACGCCCGCGCCGATTTCCTCGCCCAGACCGGCCAGATCAGACAGGCCCACCGACGGGTTGACCCGGTCACCCTCGCGCAGCCTTCCACCCCCCAGATGCACCACGGCGTTGCCCAGGGCCTGCCCGTCAATCGCCGTGATGAACCCGTCGGCAAGTGCAGGAATTTCCAGCATCACAGGCGCACTTGGCAGGCGGTCGGGCCAGCGTTCGACAAAATCCGCAGGACCACCCTGCGCGGCCACCATCCGCCCGAAAACCTCGGCTGCGGCACCTGATTCCAGGGCGGCGATGATCCGGCCTTCACCATCCGCGACATCCGCCGCGATGCCGCCAAGGGCCAATGCCTCACCCCCCAGGGCGGCTGTCAGATCCCACAGGGCTGCGTTGATGGAGGTGCCGGTCAGCGTTTCCATCACCTCGATCACCTCCAGCGCATTGCCTGCCGCGGTGGCGAGGGGCTGGCTCATGTCGGTGATCAGGGCGGAGGTCATGCAGCCTGCCCCTTGGGCGGTTGTGACCAGCGCGCGGGCCAGTTCTTCGGCCTCGGCCATGGTTTTCATGAAGGCGCCTGATCCGCATTTCACATCCAGAACAAGGGCTTCGAGCC
Source organism: Paracoccaceae bacterium (assembly GCA_025458385.1). Lineage (GTDB taxonomy): Bacteria > Pseudomonadota > Alphaproteobacteria > Rhodobacterales > Rhodobacteraceae > JAAFHS01. The sequence continues at coordinate 961 of JALOSO010000298.1, forward strand.
CGGCGGCGAGTTTCTTGGACAGGATGGAGGCGGTGATCAGATCAATGCTGGCGACAGTGCCCGTGACATCGCGGATGGCATAAAGGCGGCGGTCGGCGGGGGCGATTTCGGCGCTGGCCGAGACGATGGCGCAGCGCGTGTGTTCCAGTTGCGCGCGCAGCTGCCCCTCGGTCAGGCCGGTGCGGAAACCGGGGATGGATTCGAGCTTGTCCAGCGTGCCGCCCGTGTGGCCAAGGCCGCGGCCCGAGATCATGGGGACATAGGCGCCACAGGCGGCCAAGGCAGGGGCGAGCAGGAGTGAGACGCAATCGCCGATACCGCCGGTCGAGTGTTTGTCAATCACCGGGCCGGGAAGGTGCCATTCCAGCACGCGGCCAGAGTCACGCATGGCGCGGGTCAGGGCGATGCAACCCGCCTCACCAAGGCCGCGCCAGCAGGTGGCCATGGCAAAGGCTGCGGCCTGCGCATCGCTGACCGTGCCATCGGCCAGCCCTTTTGCAAAGGCGGCAAGCGCATCGGGCGCGATGGGGCGTCCGTCGCGCAGGGCCTCAAGAACGGCGCGAGTATCCATCAGACCTTTGCCATATGGGCGGCGGTAAACACGCCGGGCAAGAGTTCGGCTACGGTCATGGTCAGGCTTTTGCCATCGGTGGTGCAAAGGGTGACCTTGACGGTGGGGTCGGCAAATTCGGCGATCTTCTGGCGGCAGCCACCGCAGGGGGGCACGGGGGCGGGGCTGTCGGCGATCACGCAAACCTCGGCGATACGGGTATCGCCTGCGGCGATCATGGCGGCAATGGCGCCTGCCTCGGCGCAGGTGCCTTCAGGGTAGGCGACGTTTTCAACGTTGACGCCTTGGTAGATGGCACCAGAGGTGCTGCGGATGGCGGCACCCACCTGAAAGCGGCTGTAGGGGGCATAGGCGCGGGGGCGGATGGCGGTGGCGGCGTCAAGCAGGGACATCGGCGGCTCCTTGGAAGGAGGGAACCGGGGGCCAGCCCCCGGACCCCCGGGATATTTATGGACCAAAAATGGGATCAGAGGGCAGTGGTTGCGGGGTTGCCGGGAAGCGAGACTTCCAAGAGTTCAAGATCGGGGGTGGTGTCGGCGTAGCGGGTGGCAAGGCCGGGGGGGATGACGAAGGCATCACCGGCGGTCAGGCGGGTGGGGGTATTGTCGGGGCTTTCCAATGTCATCCCGCCGGAGATGACGAAGGTGAAGAGGATATCGCCACCATGGGTGGTGACAGGTGCGGGGCCGGTGGGGCGCAGGACCATGACAGAGGCCACGCCGGCAGTATTGGCGTTGATCGTGGTGTCACGCGCGGCAAAGCCGGGGATGCGGTGGGGGGCGAACGCGCCATCGGTCTTCTGGTTGAACACAAAGCGCTGGCCTTGCCATCTGCGGTCAGGGCGCAGGTGGGGCGTGGGCAGGTCCATGGCGTGCTCAATCTCGGTGATATGTTCGGCGGGCACGCCGATTTCGATCACCTCGATGCCGTCGGATGCGAGCAAGACGCGGTGGCGGATTTCGGGGGGCTGGATGAAGCAATCGCCTGCGGTCAGACGGATGGGCGGGCCTTGATCCTCGTACACCACATCGACCCAGCCCTTGATGCAGAAGATCAGCTGAAAGCCGACCTTGTGGAAATGCACCATGTCGGGCACTGGGCCGCCATCAGGGATGCGGATGTGGCTGGCGATGATGGCGCCGCCAAGGCGGGAGGGGACGAGATCACGGTAGTGCATGCCGGCGCGGCCGATGACCCAGGGGGCCTGATCGGCAAGGCGGCGGACAACAAAGGCGTGTTCGGTGGGGGGCTGGATCAGCGGTGGATCAAGCGGTTCGATCAGAACTTCGGTACCGCCGGGGGAGACAAGCCGGGTTTCCCCGCCTGCTATCAGCACGGGATCATCGGCGAGGATGCGCAAGCTGCCTGCGCCGGGGCCGATGGTCAGGCGCAGGCGCAGGCCATGACCGGACATGACGGCGACGCGGGGATCATCGGCGGGAAAGATACGGTCAAGCCGGAAGCCGAGGGTTTTCTGAAAAAACCCAAGGTCACCGCGCAAGTCATGCGTGGAAAGCTGCGCTTCGGCACGGATATTCTGCATGGGGGGCCTTTCGCATCTGTGGGGACAGGGTAAGTTGTCGCCTAGAATTTGCAAGCCAGCGCGTGAAAGGCTATGGCTTCCGGCAGGTTTTGGCGATAGTTTAACCTTAAACTATATTTCCAAGGGGGATGGAATGGACGAGTCTCGGAGCGAAAACGCGCGACAGGCGGCGCTGGACTACCATGAATTCCCCCGTCCGGGTAAGCTGGAAATCCGTGCGACCAAACCCCTTGCCAATGGCCGCGATCTGGCGCGGGCCTATTCGCCGGGCGTGGCAGAGGCCTGCCTTGAGATCAGGGACGATCCGGCCACGGCCAGCCGCTATACCAGCCGGGGCAACCTTGTGGCGGTGGTCACGAACGGCACGGCGGTCAGTAAGCCGGTGATGGAGGGCAAGGCGGTTCTGTTCAAGAAATTCGCCAATATCGATTGTTTTGACATTGAACTGAACGAGCCGGACCCGGAGAAACTGGCGGCCATCGTCTGCGCGCTGGAGCCGACGTTCGGGGCGATCAACCTTGAGGATATCAAAGCGCCGGATTGCTTTGTGGTGGAACGCCTGTGCCGGGAACGCATGAACATTCCGGTTTTCCATGATGATCAGCATGGCACGGCGATCGTGGTGGGGGCGGCGGCGACCAATGCAATGATCGTGGCGGGCAAGAATTTCGCCGATATCAAGGTGGTGTCCACGGGT
>JALOSO010000058.1 GCA_025458385.1 Paracoccaceae bacterium
ATGCGGCATGAAACGCTGCGCGCGGGGGATTTGCGGGCGAAATATCTGGCGCGGCTGGCCGAGCGGAAGGACAGGCTGCAAACCCTCGCCCGCGCGGTGGGCTGGCATTACCATTGCCACCACACGGGCGCGCCCGCGCAGGCGGCGCTGCTGTGGGTGTATCAGGCGTTGCAGGGGGGCCGCTGATGTTCATGCTTGGCCCAGTGGGCTTTGTGACGCCGGCGCTGCTGCTGGGGCTGATTGCTCTGCCAATCCTGTGGCTGCTGCTGCGTGCGGTGCCGCCCGCGCCGATCCGGCGGCGGTTTCCGGGCGTGGCGCTGCTGTTGGGCCTGACGGATGACGAGGTCGAGACGGACAAGACGCCATGGTGGCTGCTGCTGCTGCGGATGCTGGCGGTGGCGGCGGCGATCATTGCCTTTGCGGGGCCGATCCTGAACCCGCAGGAACGGGCCGCCGGCAACGGGCCGTTGCTGATCCTGATCGACGGAACATGGGCTGATGCGCGCGATTGGCCCCGCCGGATCGACCGCGCCGCAGCCCTGGCCGAAGAAGCGGGGCGCATTGGCCGGGGCGTCGCTGTGGCCCGCCTGTCCGATCTGCCGGGCGAAATCGTCTTTCAGTCAGCCGATGCCTGGCAGGGCCGCCTGACCGCACTTGCGCCACAGGCCTGGGCCCCGGCGGATCTGGCGGGGTGGGCGGAAATCCTGCCGCGCAACGGGTTCGATACGGTCTGGCTGTCAGACGGGCTGAACCATCCCGGGCGCGCAGCCCTGCTGGATGCGCTAAATGCGGCGGGCGATGTCACGATCTATGAAAGCCCGCGCCCGGTGCTGGCCCTGCATCCCGCGACCTTTGCCGAAGGCGTTGTCAAGCTGGCCGCCAGCCGTTTGCCCGCAGGTGATGGCGTTTCGGTCGCCGTGGTGGCGCGGGGGCCAGACCCGGCCGGGGTGGAACGCGAACTGGCGCGTGCGACATTGCCGTTCATGCCGGGGGCCGCGCGGGCCGAGGTTGACCTGTCGCTGCCACCCGAACTGCGGAACCGGATCACCCGGTTCGAGATTGAAGGCGTGCGGTCAGCAGCAGCGGTCAGCCTGACGGATGACAGCCTCAAACGCCGCAAGATCGCCCTGATGGGGGGTGACGCGGATGCCGAAGGGCTGCAACTGCTGTCACCCACGCATTACCTGCGTCAGGCGCTGGCCCCGGTGGCCGAACTGATCGAAGGCACGATGGACGATGTGCTGCTGGCGAACCCGGATGTCATCATTCTGGCGGATGTCGCGCGCCTTAGCCCGGCGGACACCGAGGGGTTGGTGAAGTGGGTTGACGCCGGCGGGTTGCTGCTGCGCTTTGCCGGGCCGCGCCTTGCCGCCAGCGATGTGGCGCGGGTTGACGAAGACCCGCTGATGCCCGTGCGCCTGCGGGAAGGCGGGCGCACGGTAGGCGGCGCGATGAGCTGGGGGGAACCAAAGACCCTTGCGCCTTTTGTCGACGGATCACCGTTTTTCGGCCTGCCCGTGCCCGATGATGTGGCGGTTACAGCACAGGTGCTGGCGCAGCCTGACCCCGATCTGGGCGCACGCACGATTGCCGCGCTGACCGATGGCACCCCGCTGGTCACCCGCAAGGAACTGGGGCAAGGGCAGGTGGTGCTGGTCCATGTCACGGCGAATGCCGAATGGTCAAACCTGCCCTTGTCGGGCCTGTTCGTGACCATGCTGGAACGGCTGGCGGTCTCGACCCGCCCGGCTGCACCCGAGGCCGCCGATCTGGCCGGGCAGATCTGGGTTCCGGAACTGGTGATTGACGCCTATGGTGAACCCGCGGATGCGGGCGAAGTGGCCGGTGTTGACGGGGCCGATCTGGCCGCAGCGATGGTTGCAGGGCCGGGGCCGGCCTTTCTGCCCGGGCTTTACGCGGGGCAAGACCGGCGGGTGGCCTTGAACGTGATCGCAGCCGACACCCTGCTGGAGGGCGCAGTCTGGCCTGCAGGCACGCGGATCGAAGGGCTGGAACCGGCGGAAGAGCAGGCGCTGAAAGGCGCTTTTCTGACAGGGGGATTGATCCTGCTGATGATCGACATTCTGGCATCCTTGCTGATTTCCGGCAAACTGGCGGGCGGGCTGCGGCGTGGCGCTGCTGTCATCGGGACAGTCGCGCTGCTGGCTACGCTGATCGCGCCCCCCGGCCAATTGCGTGCGCAAACTGCAGATGCGGGCGACGATACGCTGGCCTTTGCCGCAACCTCGGGTGTGGTGCTGGCCCATGTGCTGACCGGCGATGCGCGGGTGGATGAGGTGGCCGCCGCCGGCCTGCGCGGCCTGGGCCAACGGCTGTACGAGCGTACGTCGGTCGAACCTTCCGATCCCATGGGGGTGGACATCGAACGCGATGAACTGGCGTTCTTTCCATTCCTTTATTGGCCTGTGACCACCAGCCAGCCCGCGCCTTCGGCCGAGGCCTATGCCAAGCTGAACGATTACCTGCGCACGGGCGGCATGATCCTGTTTGATACGCGCGATGCCGATACCGCACGCGGCGGGCAGACACCCGAGGGTCAGGCGCTGCAGCGGCTGGCGGCGGGGCTGAACATTCCGGCCATCGAACCCATTCCGGCCGATCATGTGCTGACGCGGACCTTTTACCTTCTGCAGGATTTTCCGGGGCGTTTTCAGGGTGCGGGGGCCTGGGTTGAGGCGGCCCCCCCTGATGCCGAACAGGTCGAGGGCATGCCGTTCCGCAACCTGAATGACGGCGTGACCCCTGTCATCATCGGCGGGAATGACTGGGCCGCGGCCTGGGCCGTGGATGCGCGGGGGGCCGCACTGGTGCCGGTGGGCCGCGGCTTTGCCGGCGAACGCCAGCGCGAGATGGCTTACCGGTTCGGCATCAACATCATCATGCATGTGCTGACCGGCAATTATAAATCCGATCAGGTTCATGTGCCGGCCTTGCTGGAAAGGCTGGGGCAATGACCGGCAGCATCGTCTTTGATCCGCTGGTTGGTTGGCCCGTGCTGGCGGCACTTTGCGTCTTTGCCGCCCTGCTGGTTGCCTTTGCGCTGTGGCGCGGGCTGTCGGGCTGGTGGCTGCGCGCCCTGACGGCGACGGTGGTTCTGGCCGCACTCGCCAACCCTGCCCTGCAGGAAGAAGACCGGGGCACACTGTCGGATATCGTGATCCTGATCGTCGACGAAAGCGCCAGTCAGCAACTGGGCAACCGGCCAGCCCAGACCGCAGGCGCCATTGCCGCGATCGAGGCCGAGGTGGCGGCCCTGGCCAATACCGAATTGCGCATCGTGCGCGTGGGCGACGGGGCGGATGATGCGGGATCGCTGCCGTTGACCGCGCTGGCCCAGGCCCTGGCCGAAGAGCCGCGCGCGCGCATTGCAGGGGCCATGATCATCAGCGACGGGCGCGCACATGATCTGGAGCTGGCACCCGACATGCCCGCACCGCTGCATCTGCTGCTGACCGGTGAACCCACCGACTGGGACCGCCGGCTGATCGTCAAGGATGCCCCGGCCTTTGCCATTCTGGGTGAGGAGTTGCAGCTGACCTTGCGGATCGAGGACAGCGGCGCAGTGCCGGCCGACATACCGCCCATGGCCGATCTGACGATTGCCGTAGACGCAGAACCGCCGCAGACCTTCAGCGTCGCGGTCGGGCAGGATCTGACCTTGCCGGTCACCCTGCCCCATGGCGGGATGAACGTGCTGCAATTTTCCGTAACGGCGGCGGCAGGCGAATTGACTGACCGCAACAACGCGGCCGTTGTGTCGATCAATGGCGTGCGTGACCGCCTGCGCGTGCTTCTGGTATCAGGAGAGCCGCATACAGGTGAACGCGTCTGGCGCAACCTGCTGAAATCAGACCCGTCGGTCGATCTTGTACATTTCACGATCCTTCGGCCGCCGGAAAAACAGGATGGCGTGCCGGTGGATGAATTGTCGCTGATCGCCTTTCCGACGCGCGAGCTGTTCGTGGAAAAGATCGAGGAATTCGATCTGATCATCTTTGACCGCTATCGCATCCGGGGCATTCTGCCGACCGAATATCTGCAGAACGTGGCCGATTACGTGCGGGGTGGCGGCACAGTGCTTGTCTCAGCCGGACCCGAGGCCGGTGTCGCCGACAGCCTGTGGCGCTCTCCGCTTGTGGATGTGCTGCCGGTGGATGTGACGGGGCGGGTGATTGCCGAAGGTTTTCGCCCCGAACTGACAGACCTTGGCCGCCGCCATCCGGTCACCGAAGGGCTGGACGCGCTGGCGCCTGATGAGGGATGGGGGCGCTGGTTCCGCATGATGGAAGTGCGCCCGCGTGCCGGTGAAACGCTGATGACCGGGCCAGGGAACCGGCCGCTGCTGCAGCTTGCACGCGAAGGCGAAGGGCGGGTGGCGGTGCTGGCATCAGATCACATCTGGCTGTGGGGCCGGGGGTATGAAGGGGGCGGGCCGCAGCTGGAACTGCTGCGCCGGCTGGCCCATTGGATGCTGAAAGAGCCAGAGCTGGAAGAAGAGGCGCTGACCGCGACAACAGAGGGCAACACGGTGACGATCACGCGCCGCAGCATCGAAGACACACCGCCCGGGCCGGTCACGGTGACAGGGCCAGACGGGGAAACGGTGACGCTGGATCTGGCGGAAACCGCCCCCGGGCGTTTCGCGGTGGACTGGGACGCGCCGGAAATGGGGCTTTACCGTCTGGAACAGGGCGATCTGACACGGGTGGTGGCTGTTGGCCCATCGGCCCCGCGCGAATTTGTCGAGACGATAGCCAGCGATGCGGCACTGGCACCGGTTGTTGCGGAAACGGGCGGTGGCGTGATGGTTCTGGCCGACGGGATGCCTGATCTGCGCACAGTGCGCGAAGGGCGGGCGGCTGTCGGGCGTGGCTGGATCGGGATCACCCCGCGCAACGCCTATGTGACCGAGGATATCCGCGTGGCCGCCCTGCTGCCGGGTTGGCTGTATCTGCTGCTGGCCGCCGGATTGGCCATTGCCGCCTGGCTGGTCGAAGGGCGGCGGGGCGCAAAGGCGGCCTGACGCACCTATTCCGATGCGCTGTGCGGCCCGGCCTGTCCCGGTGCCAGAATCACCGCGCGCGAGGTCGAGGCAAATTCGCGCCGCAGCATCACGCCGCTGGCCAAAATGGTGGCAACCGCCAGCGCCACAGGCCCCAGCAACCAGCCAAGGGCGGCAAGGGCAAAGTAGATGGCCCGCAAACCACGGTTAAAGCTGCGCGCAGCGGTGATGTTGATCTCGGCCGCCTGTGCCGCGCGCGGATAGGCCTGCGCATCGGCCGGATCATTCGGCACAGCCGCCATCAGGACCGAGCAATACCCGAACAGTCGATTGGCCCAGATGAACTTGAGCAGCGCGTTGGCCAGGAAAAACAGCACGAGGATGATCTTGACGGCCACAGGTGCCCCGGCGCTGGCCAGCGGCAAGTCACTGGCGATGCCCGACAAGCGGTCAGAATTCCCGATCAGCGCGACACCCGCGCCGATGGCGATCATGCAGGTCGAGGCGAAGAACGCGGTGCTTTGCCGCAGCGATTCGATGATCGAGGCGTCAAAGATGCGCGGCTGACGTGTGACCATCTGCACCATCCAGTCGCGCCGATACTGCAGCATCAGTGTCGAAACCGACGGGATACGCCGCGGCGGATGTTCGATCAGGCGGCCGATTGCGGCCCATGCCAGCACAAGAAAGGCAATCGCGGCAAGGTTGGGCAGATCAAGCGGGCCAAGGGCAAATGGCATATTCATGGGCCGACAATAGCGGCGCAGCGATTGCCTTGCCAATGGTGCGTTTTGGTTATATTTGTTTACCACATTGAAGGGGACTGCCCGATGGAAATGCCCAGACCCAACCCCGGCGTCATGTCGGACAAAGCCCGGATCATTGCCGGATTGCGGGCGATCCTGCCTGATGATGCGGTGATCAGTGACCCGTTGGAAACCCGCGCCTATGAATGCGATGGTCTGGCGGCCTATCGTTGTACCCCACTGGCGGTGGTCTTGCCCCGCTCGACCGATGAGGTCGCGGGGGTGATGCGGCTGTGCCATGCGATGGGCGTGCCCGTGGTCCCGCGCGGATCGGGCACCAGCCTTGCCGGGGGGGCGATGCCAACGGCCGACTGCGTGGTGCTGGGCGTAGGGCGGATGACTGCGGTGCTGGAGACAGACTATGCCAACCGGCTGGTGCGCGTGCAATCGGGCCGCACGAACCTGAGTGTGACTGGCGCGGTCGAGGCGGATGGCTGGTTTTACGCGCCAGACCCGTCCAGCCAGCTGGCCTGCGCGATTGCCGGCAATATCGCGATGAATTCTGGCGGGGCGCATTGTCTGAAATACGGGGTGACCACGAACAACCTGCTGGGCGTGACCGTGGTGTTGATGGATGGCCGCGTGATCACATTGGGCGGGGGTCATCTGGATGCGCCGGGGCTTGATCTGCTGGGCATCATCTGCGGGTCAGAAGGACAGCTTGGTGTCGTCACAGAGGCGACCTTGCGCATTCTGCCAAAGCCGGAAGGGGCGCGGCCGATCCTGCTCGGTTTTGCCGCGAACGAAGTGGCCGGGGCCTGCGTTGCCGATATCATCAAGGCAGGCATCCTGCCCGTCGCGATTGAGTTCATGGACCGGCCCTGCATCCGGGTGTGTGAAGAATATGCCAAGGCGGGCTACCCCGATTGCGAAGCCCTGCTGATCGTCGAAGTCGAAGGTGCGCCGGGCGAGATTGACGAGCAGTTGTCGCGGATCAAGGCGATTGCGGCACGGCATGACCCGGTTGAAATGCGCGAAAGCCAGTCGGCGGAAGAGGCAGGTCGCATCTGGCTGGGGCGCAAGTCGGCGTTCTCGGCCATCGGGCGGGTGGCCGATTACATGTGTCTTGACGGAACGATCCCGGTGAATGAACTGCCGTTCGTCTTGCGGCGGATTGCCGAGCTTTCGGACGAATACGGCTTGCGCGTCGCAAACGTTTTCCATGCGGGCGATGGGAACATGCATCCATTGATCATGTTTGACGCCAACACCCCCGGCGATCTGGAAAAGTGCGAGGCTTTGGGGGCCGAGATCCTGAAGCTGTGTGTTGCCGTGGGCGGCTGCCTGACAGGGGAACATGGCGTGGGGATCGAAAAGCGCGACCTGATGGGCGTGCAGTTCGCTGCAGCGGATATGGAGGCGCAGATGCGGGTGAAGGATGTCTTTGATCCAAAATGGCTTTTGAATCCGGCAAAGGTGTTTCCACTGGCGGTGACAGCCAGCCGGCGTGCCGGTTGAGGGGGCGAGGTTTTGCCATCGCCCCCCCGGGGGGCGGGGCTGGCGGTTGCGCGGACCGCAGGCAAAACCGCTGACCAACCCGCGGATTATTAGGCAACATGAAGGGGTAAGGCGTGCAGGCCAAGGATGAAGCCGAGATTGCAGACATCGTGCGCAGCGCCAAAGGGCCGCTGTCGATTGTTGGCGGCGGAACGCGGCGGGCGGCGGCATCAGGCGAACACCTGTGCACATCAGGTTTGACAGGCATCTCGGTTTACGAACCGGGGGCGCTGACCCTTGTGGTGCGTGCTGGAACCCCGGTTGCCGAAATCGAAGGCGTTCTGGCGGCGGAAAGGCAACGTCTGGCCTTTGAGGTGCCGGACATGCGCGGGCTGATGGGGCGCGCGGGCGCTTCGACGATCGGCGGGGTGGTGGCGGTGAATGCAAGCGGCCCACGGCGCATTCAGGCGGGGGCATGCCGGGACAGTCTGCTTGGCGTGCGCTTTGTGGATGGGCGGGGTGAGGTCATCAAGAACGGCGGGCGGGTGATGAAGAACGTCACCGGCTATGATCTGGTCAAGCTGATGGCGGGCAGTCAGGGCACGCTGGGCGTGCTGACCGAGGTCAGTTTCCGCGTGCAGGCCATCCCCGAGGCGGAAGCGACGCTGGTGGTTCCGGTGGCTGATGCGGCGGCGGGCGTGGCTGTGCTGTCACGCGCCCTCGGGTCGCCCTACGATGTGACGGGGGCCGCCTATGACGGGCGCGCCTTGGTGCGGATCGAGGGGATGGCGGGGTCGGTCACCTATCGTGCGCAGGCGCTCCAAGCGTTGATCGGTGGCGAAATCGTGACTGTGGCAGCAAGCGCAGCGCTGTGGCGCGCGGTGCGGGATGTGCAGCCCTTGCAAGGGGTTACGGGTGCGATCTGGCGGATATCGGTCAAACCGACAGACGGGCCCGTGGTGCTGGCCACGCTGGGTGCCGTGCCGCATCTGCTGGATTGGGGCGGGGGCTTGTTATGGGTCGCGCTGCCGGATGACCGTGCTGCTGCGCTGGCGCTGCGCGACACGGTAAACAGGCTGGGGGGCCATGCAACGCGGCTGCGCGGCATTGCGGGTGTGCCAGACGTCCACCCCGAGGCTGCGCCCGTTGCAGCCCTGACGCAAGCTTTGCGCCACCAGTTTGACCCCAAGGGTCTGTTCAACCCCGGCCAGTTGGCCACAGCCTGAAGGCGGCAACATGCAGACCCATTTCACCCCCGAACAACTGCGTGATCCGGGACTTGCACGGGCCAACACGATCTTGCGGGCCTGTGTGCACTGCGGCATGTGCACGGCCACCTGCCCGACCTATCAGGTTCTTGGCGATGAGCTCGACAGCCCGCGAGGCCGCATCTACCTGATCAAGGACATGCTCGAGACGGGCCGGCCCGCCGATGCCAAGACCGTCCGCCACATCGACCGCTGCCTGTCTTGCCTTGCCTGCATGACGACCTGCCCGTCGGGCGTGCACTACATGCATCTGGTCGATCATGCCCGCGCACATATCGAGGCGACGTATAAACGCCCGTTCACCGAACGGATGCTGCGGCATGTGCTGGCCTGGGTCATCCCGCATCCGCGGCGGTTCCGCCTGGCCCTGCTGGGGGCAAAGATCGCGCGGCCCTTTGTGCGGCTGATCCCCGATGCGCGGCTGCGGGCGATGGTGGCGATGGCCCCAAAGCATATCCCGCCGGTCAGCCGGAATGATGACCCACAGGTCTTTGCAGCCATGGGGCCGCGCCGGATGCGCGTGGCGCTGATGACGGGTTGTGCGCAAAAGGCGCTGAATACCGATATCAATGACGCAACGATCCGCCTGCTGACCCGGCTTGGCTGCGAGGTGGTGGTGGCACAAGGTCAGGGGTGCTGCGGCGCATTGACCCATCACATGGGCAAGGCTGCGCAGGCCCATGCCAGTGCAGCAGCAAATATCCGTGCCTTCATGGCCGAGGTGCCGCAGGGGCTGGACGGCATCGTCATCAATACCTCGGGCTGTGGCACAACGGTCAAGGATTACGGACATATGTTCCGGGATGATCCGCTTGCGGCCGATGCGGCCCATGTGGCCAGCCTTGCCATGGATGTGACCGAGGTGCTGGGCCGGCTTGACCTGCCGCAATCCGGCGCGCCGCGCGCCCTGCGGGTGGCCTATCATGCGGCCTGCAGCCTGCAGCATGGCCAGCAAATCAAGACCCTGCCGAAAGACCTGTTGCGCCGCGCCGGGTTTGAGGTGGTCGAACCTGCCGACAGCCATCTGTGCTGCGGATCGGCGGGCACCTACAATCTGTTGCAACCGCAGATCAGTGCCGAACTGAAGGCGCGCAAGGTCACAACGCTGATGGCGCGCAAGCCTGATGTGATCGCCGCCGGCAATATCGGCTGCATGATGCAGATCGGATCGGGGGCTTCGGTGCCGGTCGTACATACGGTGGAACTGCTGGATTGGGCCACAGGCGGCCCCTGCCCACGCGCGTTGAACGAATAAGGTTTGCCACAAATCTGCCGAAGTGCTTGGGTAGATGCGCACTAGATGCAGCGGGAGAAAACATGCGCAACGCCCTGGCGGTTCTGATTTGCAGTCTGGTTTTTCCGGGCGTTTTGCGGGCCGAAATCACGGGCGTCTTTGCCCAGAATTCGGGGCTTGTCGCGCTGGAAACAGCCGATGACAGCCGCGGATGGGAGGCCGTGGGCCGCCTGAACCTGGGGGATCGCGGCTTTTGCACGGGCGCGCTGATTGCCGATGATCTGGTCCTGACGGCAGCACATTGCCTGTTTGACAAGGAAACCGGGGCGCGCGTTGACCCCGCGACAATCCAGTTCCTTGCCGGGTGGCGCAATGGCCGCGCCCTGGCCTATCGCGGGGTCAAGACGGCGCTTGCGCATCCCGAGTACATTTATGGCGGTGACCGCGGTATTGACCGCGTGACCCATGATCTGGCCCTGATCCAGCTGGATCAGCCGGTACGGCTGGCGCGGGTACAACCCTTTGATCTGGATATCGAACCCTCGACCGGGGATGAGGTTGGCGTCGTCTCTTACGCGCAGGACCGGGCCGAAGTGCCGTCGCTGCAGGAAACCTGTCATGTCCTGTCGCGTGAGCCTGTGGCGCTGATCATGGATTGCAGTGTCGATTTCGGATCATCCGGCGCACCGGTGTTTTCGTTCAAGGATGGCGTGGCGCGTGTTGTTTCGGTCGTCTCGGCCAAGGCGCAGCTGCAAGGGCAGCCTGTGTCGCTGGGGGTGTCGCTGGATGCGCCCCTGGCCGAATTGCGTGCGCAACTGGCAGAAACCAGCACCGGGCTGATCGGGCGCGGCGGGGTGCGGGTGCTATCGGGTGGTGGGGCGACGGGGGCAAAGTTCATCTCGGCCCCCGTTGCGGACGAAGCCCCTTGAAACGGCCCGCAGGCTTTCCCAAGTGATAGGATGTTCCCGGTGCCGCCAGGCGGGCCGGGACAAACCTGAATGGCCCTGTCCGCTGATGGAAGGGCGCAACACATCGCTTGATGAGGATGACCATGCGCAGCTATGATTTCGCACCGCTTTACCGTGCAACCGTGGGCTTTGACCGGATTGCAACCCTGGTTGACCGGGCGCTTTCCGCCGATCTTTCGGCCCCCGCCTATCCGCCCTACAACATCGAAAAGACGGCCGAGGATGCCTATCGCATTTCCGTCGCCGTGGCCGGCTTTACCGCCGATGAACTGGGCGTCGAGGTGAAGGATGGCCATCTGACAGTAACGGCGCGCAAGGCGCCCGAAGCTGACGGCGCAGGGCGCAACTATCTGCACCGTGGCATTGCCAACCGCGCCTTCGAACGGCGCTTTGCACTGGCTGATCATGTGCGTGTGGCCGGTGCCAGCCATGACCTTGGCATGCTGAACATCGATCTGGTTGTCGAGACACCCGAAGCGCTGAAACCCCGCCGGATCGAGATTGCGCGCCCCGGCGACATCGAGGTAAAGGCCGTAACCCAGGATACCGCCACGCACTGACCCTGTGACGGCGGCATGACGAAAGGCGCGGGGGACAACCCTCGCGCCTTTTTTGTTGTGCGGTACCTGGCAAAGCCCCCCACCCCCATCCCCTCCCCACGGGGGGGAGGGGAGGCGCTTGACGTCAGCGATCCAGTTCCTTTGCCAGCCGCATCAGGTTGACGGCCTCAATCCGATAGCCGAACGGATCATCGCCGCGCGCGCCATTGGCCAGGGCGATGGCGTCATCCCAGCCCCAGTCACCCAGATATTGCGCCCGCGTCAGCAGTTGACCAAAACCTGCAATCGCAATGCCAAAGCGCACATCATCTGCGGGCTGCACATCTGTGGGCACGATCGGCACTTCGATCAGTTGTGAAACGGGTTGGCCGGGTTCTTTGTAGCGCAGGCGCAGAAAGCCCATTTCGCCGCGCGTGTCAGGCGCCGCAGCGGCGGTGCCATAGCGCAGGGGATCATTCAGCAGGGCGGGGCTGCCGGGGGCGGTGACTTCGTAGATTGCCGTCACCTGCAGGCCAGCGCCAATCTCGCCTGCATCCACGCGGTCATTGTTGAAATCCTCGCGCGCCAAGGCCCGCGTTTCATAACCGATCAGCCGGTATTCCGCGACCTGTGCGGGGTTCCATTCGATCTGGATTTTCACGTCATTCGCAATCGGGAACAGCGCACCCGCCACCTGATCAACCAGCACCTTGCGCGCCTCGGACAGGCTGTCGATATAGGCTGCCTGCCCATTGCCGTTCTGTGCCAGCGCCTGCATCGTCGCATCATCCAGATTGCCCCGGCCAAAGCCCAGCACCGAAAGGTAAATCCCCGTATCGCGTTGCTGCGCGATGTAGTCGGTCAGCGCGGCGGGATCACTTATCCCCACATTGAAATCGCCATCCGTGGCCAGCAGCACGCGGGAAACCTCGCCCTCTGCCGTCATGCTGGCGGCGGTTTGATAGGCCAGTTCCAGCCCCTCGGCCCCCGCCGTGGACCCGCCCGCCGCCAGCCGGTCAATCGCGTCATAGATCGCATCGGTATCGGTGGCCGTCGTGGGTTCCAGCACCACGCCTGCGGACCCGGCATAGGCCACAATCGCCACCTGATCGCCGTCGCGCAAACTGCCCAACATCAGCGCCAGCGCCTTTTGCAGCAGGGGCAGCTTGTTCGGCTCATCCATCGACCCCGAAGTGTCGATCAGGAACACAAGGTTCAAGGGCGGGCGGTTTTCGATGGCAGGCATTTCGCCCTGCAAGGCCACATGCACCAGCCCATGGCGTTGGCATCACCGTGACCGTGGGCTGGAACGGCGCGCCGTCGGTTGCCGGCGCGGGGTAGCTGTAGGGGAAGTAATTGACCATCTCCTCTACCCGCACCGCCTGTGCCGGGGGCAGTTGGCCTGCGTCAATCGACTGGCGCACAACGGCATAGCTCGCGGTATCCACGTCGATCGAGAAGGTGGATACGGGTTCCTCGGCTGTGATCTTCACGGGATTCGCGGCTGCCGTGGCAAAGCTTTCAGTATTGGCGACCGGGGGCGCGGCACGCTCGCCTTCGTCAATCACGCCATCGGCGGCAATGCTGCGCGTGCGCAGTGAGGCCTCTGGCGCGACACTGCCGAAATTGCCTGCTGCCGCAGAGTTCAGCCCGACAGCGGGCTCGCTGCGGGCCAAGGGTGCCGGGGCGACAGGTGCGACCATGGCCGTGGCCGGTGCGGCCTGATCCGCCACAATGGCGTCGGCGACCTCGGGTTCCGGTTCGCTTGCCATGACGGTTGGGGCGGCCTCCTGCATCACGACCGGCGCGTCCGCTTCTGGCGCGCCGCCAGCCAACGCAGGTTCGGGTGCGGCATCGGCGACCACCTCGGCAGGGGCCTCTTCCGCCATGGCGGCAGAGGATTGCATTTCGGTCTGCGGTGCAACTTTCGCCTCTTGTGGCATCACCGGCCCGCGTGTCAGTGTCGGCCACAGGGCCACCACGCCAAGACACACCGCCGCAACCGAAGCTGTTCCCGCAAGCGTCTGGCGGGACGTCATCTTGTTCAACATCTGGAACACTCCACGGATCAGGCCCGCCCGTTGTGGGGGGCTTTCCGTCGGACGTGCCGCATCCGCCGATGCTTGGAGCCTGTCGAAATTGTGAAGCGCCAGCCGCAGCGTGGTGTCACGGTGCGTTGGACTGGCCGCAGGCGTTGCCGCCTTCAGCGCATTCTTCAGGGCGTCAAGATCATCGTCAGTCATATCTTCGTCTCCGCTGCCGCCATCGCCCGCAGCTTTTTCTTCACCTCGGACATCCGCCACGCGATCGTGCCCTCTGACAGGCCCAATACCTGCGCAGCCTCGCCCTGCGTCATCTCCTCTCCCAATACCAATGCCACCGTATCCCGCAGTTCCGGTGGCAGGCGTGTCATGGCCTCTGTCAGCCAGTCCATCGCCGCGCGTTCCGTCGCGATTTCATCCTGCCGCGCGACTTCCCAATCGCCCCAGCCATCACCCGCCTTTGCCCGTGTTGCCGCGCGGCGCCGCTGATCGTGGCAGGCATTCACCGTCACCCGGTACAGCCATGTTGAAAACTTCGCCTCGGCCCGCCAGCCCCGCAGCTTGACCGGCAGGGCCGCGCAGATATCCTGTGTCAGATCCTCTGCCTCGGCCCTGTTGCCTGTCAGACGAAAGGACAGGCCGAAAATCCGGTCATAATGACGGGCAAGCAACGTGGCAAAGGCCGCCCGATCACCGGCGGCGGCGGCAACAGCAAGGGTTTCGTCGGCGGTTTCCATCAGCATCTTGATAGGTTGGACGCAAGGCCCGGTGCAATCCTTGGTTGCCCTGCCGAAAAAATCGCGCGACCGGGCGTGATGGCTTTGCCGCAACGCCCTCTGCCGCGCCGTCGCAGGTGGTTGCCCCACGCGGGCGGGCACGTTCGCGTGACGAAAACCCCAGCTTGTCCCGGGCGGGCCTGATCGCCGCTTGTCACCTTGCGCGGCGCGGCTTACCTTTTCGGTTGTGCCGCGTTTGACAGGTTCCCATGACACGTTTGCCTTTTGCTGCCCTTTTCGCCGTTTTGTTGATTTCAGCCCTGCCCCGTTCTGCCGGTGCCGATGAAATCTTTACCGGCCCGACACCCGGCTGGGTGATGGAGGCGGGGCAGTTGCCGGTGCCGTCCGATGCGCTGCGTGCGGCGGCGGTCAACGGTCAGGTGCAGCTCTTGTCGGATCAGCAGGTCGATTGGGACGGCGAGGAAAAGCAGACCTATCATCGCGTGGCGACGCTGATCACCGCCCCCCCGGGGCTGGAACCCGCCGCCCGCCTGCAGTTCGTCTATGCGCCCGGTTATGAAAGCCTGACGCTGACGCGGCTGGTGGTGGTGCGCGGCGAAAAGGTCATTGATCTGACGGAAACCGTCAGGGCCGAGATCGCGACAGGCGGGGCAAGTGATACCACAGGCGGGCCATTGACCGCCGTCATTACCGTGCCAGACCTTGCCGTCGGTGATATCGTCGATCATGCCTTTGTCCGGCGCACCTTGCCGGTCATGTCGGGGGCCAACCGCGGGGGCAGTGCTGCGCTGGAGTTCGACGTGCCCACAGCAGAGTCGCGCCTGACGCTGAACTGGCCTGCCGAATGGCCGATCTACATTTCGGGCTGGCCGTCGCACGTGACCTTTACGCAGAATCCCGCGCAGGACGGTATCGTGCGCCACGTCTGGACAACACGCGATCATGTGCCCGGCCCGGTCGAGGCGATGACCCCGGTCAGCCATGCCGCGCATGTGAGCCTGGCCTATTCGGCCTTCCCTGACTGGAGCGCGATTTCCGCGGCGCTTGGCGGACATTACCTTGAAAGCTATCCGCTGGGGGCGGACTGGGATGCCCGTCTGCGCGCCATACAGGCCAGCACTTTTTCTGACGGGGAAAGGGTGATCGCGGCCTTGCGGGCAGTGCAGAACGATCTGGCGCTGATCGACAGGCCGCTGGATGCAGGACAGGCCTTTCTGGCCCGTCGGCCCGAAGAGGTGACGCGCGCGGGGTCAGGCGACAGCCGCGACAAGGCGCTGCTGTTGCGCAGCATGCTCGACAAAATGGGGATCGAGGCCTATGTCGCGCTGGCGCGTCGCGTCGGCGGGCATGGGCTGGACATGGCGCAGCCATCGCCCTTTGCTTTTGATCATGCCATCGTCAAGGCGATGGTAGACGGCGCACCCTACTGGGTTGACCCCTCTGCCCGCCATCAGGGTGGCGATTTCTATGGAAATGCAATCCCGGATCTTGGCTATGTTTTGCCGTTGGCAGGGGCCGATCAGCAACAACTGGAATGGATCGATCCGGGCTATAACGCGGCCTGGAATCGCAACATCGAAGAAACGCTGCGTTTCACGCCGTTGGGCGCCTATCTGACAGTCAATACCCGAATGACGGGCGTCGCCGCAAATGACATGCGTGCTCAGCTGGCCGAACAGGCGCTTGCGACGGTCGGGGCCGCCCAGTTGGCGGATTATGCCGCGCGCTATCCCGGTTTGCGTGAACTGGAACCGTTGACCCATACCGATGAGATCACCTTCAACGAAGTCACGTTGACAGCGCGGTATCTGATCCCGGCCCCGGTGCTGGCAGGTGATCTGGGCGCGGCCTTTCCGTTTGGCGGGGCCAGCGATTTCATGGCCAGCCTGCCTGCGCCGGGGGGCGCACCGCGCGTGGCGCCGCTGGATCTGGGGCCGGCGCGGACAGATTACCTGCGCGTCACCATCACCGGCGCACCCTTCGCAATTGAAATGCCCATGCCTGTAAACCTCTACAATGACGGGTTCAGTTATGGGTTCAACAGCTATCCCGATGGGGCGGGCGGCATGGTGCTGGAATGGTCTTA
The DNA here is from genome assembly GCA_025458385.1 of Paracoccaceae bacterium. GTDB lineage: Bacteria > Pseudomonadota > Alphaproteobacteria > Rhodobacterales > Rhodobacteraceae > JAAFHS01. The sequence continues at coordinate 16,141 of JALOSO010000058.1, forward strand.
CGGCACCGTGATGCGACAGATCACGCCAGAGATGGCCGAAACCGTGCTGCGCGATGCACAGACCCTGCGGGAAAGCCGCGTCTTCACCAGCAATCTGAACAGGGCAGCAGGCACGCCCTAGCCCGTTTGCGGGCGCGCAAGGCTGCGGGCGTCAATCGGGGATACGCTGCACCAGCAGCTTGTCGATGCGGCGGTCATCCAGATCAATCACCTCGATCCGCCATCCTGACACAAAGACCTTGTCACCCAAGGCGGGCAGTTTGCTCAGCTGATGGATCACCAGCCCCGCCACTGTCTCGTAATCCCCGGCCTCTTCGCGCGGGATGTTGTAACGGTCACAGAATTCGTCCGCCGCCATCGACCCCGAAATCAGCAGGCTGCCGTCGTCGCGCTCTACCACATCCGGCTCATCCGCCTGCGCTTCGGTAAAGGTGCCGGTGATCGCCTCAAGAATATCACCCGTCGTGATGATGCCTTCAAAGCTGCCGTACTCATCATAGACCAGCGCCATGTGATTGGGGCTGGCGCGCAGAATCTCGATCACGTTCAACGCATCGGCCATGTCGGAAACCACCGGCACTTCGCGCATGAGGTCCGACAGGTTCAGCGGCTTTTTCGCCGCCAGTGCCGTGAAGGCATCGGTCAGATACAGCACGCCCAGCACATCATCGCCGCGATACAAGGGAATGCGCGGGCGCGCGATGCGTTCGATTTCCTTCAGCGCCTCGGCGGGGGTTGCATCGATGCTGATCATGTCCACATCGCGGCGCGGTGTCATCAGCGCGCGCGCCGTCCGGTCGGCCAAGCGCATGACGCCGGTCAGCATTTCCTGTTCTTCATCCTCGATCACGCCTTCGAACCGCGCTTCTGCCAGGATCGTGCGTACCTCTTCCTCGGTCACGCGGGATGCGCCTTCGCCAGCTTGCCCCAGCAGCCGCAGGATCAGGCGGCCCGACCGATCCAGCAGCCAGACCAAGGGGCTTGCCACACGCGACAAAAGCGCCATGGCCGGGGCCACACGGGCGGCCATGCCTTCGGGATCACGCAGGGCGATCTGCTTGGGCACCAACTCTCCGATGATCAGCGAAAGATAGGTCAGCAGCACCACGACAGACCCTACGCCAAGGGTGGTGGCCCATTCGGCAGGCACGCCCCATTGCAAAAGTGCCGCAGCGAACCTTGGGCCCAGCGTGGCACCGGAAAAGGCGCCCGACAGCACGCCGACAAGGGTGATGCCGATCTGCACGGTTGACAGGAACCGCCCCGGATCTTCGGACAGGCGAAGCGCGGCGCGCGCGCCACGTTTCTTCGCCTCGGCCATCGCCTTGAGCCGCGATGGGCGGGACGACACGACCGACATTTCCGACATGGCGAGTGCGCCGTTCAAAAGGATCAGCGCAAGGACGATGGCGATTTCAACAAACAAGGGGTCAGGCCATTCAGTGATGAAGGCCACCTGTGTAATGGCGGATGGGGTTCTGTTCAATCGGATTGGGCAATTGTCGGGAAACAAGCTGCCGGTCAGCACGGCACCCTTTGCAGCCAACCGTTGATTACAAACCGTGCATCCTGCGTGGAACTGCCGCTTGAACAGGCATCACCCGGCCTGACCTGCGGGAAAACCCCGGCAAGGCCGTGCGTTGGGGCCGGTATCTGCAAACGCTTGAACCAACCACAACCGGGAGAGGTTCCATGATTCGCACGCCCTTTGCGCTGGACTGGAAGTTTGAAGGGCCCGCAGCGCCCTATTTCGCCGCCATCGACAACGGCCACTTCACCGCCGAAGGGCTGACGGTGGAAATCGCCGAAGGGGCGGGGTCACTGGACGCCATTCCAAAGGTGGCGACGGGGGCCTTTCCGGTGGGCTTTGCCGACATCAACAGCCTGATGAAGTTTCTGGATCAGAACCCCGGCGCGCCGGTGATTGCGGTGATGATGATCTATGACAAGCCGCCTTTCGCGGTGGTGGGGCGCAAATCGCTGGGCATCACGGCCCCGGCTGATCTGGCGGGCAAGGTGCTGGGCGCGCCGCCGCCCGATGGCGCATGGGCGCAGTTCCCGATCTTTGCGGCGGCGAACGGGCTGGATGTGGCCTCCATCACGGTGGAACCCGTGGGCTTTCCCACGCGCGAACCGATGCTGGCCGAAGGCAAGGTGGCCTCGGTCACGGGCTTTTCATTCTCCTCAACGCTGAACCTGATCCGCCTTGGCGTGCCGGAAGATGACCTGACGGTGCTGCTGATGGCCGATCATGGCGTGGCGCTGTATGGCAATGCGATCATCGTGAATACGGATTTCGCGGCGGCCAACCCGGAGGCTGTGACGGGCTTTCTGCGGGCCGTGGCAAAGGGTTGGAAAGATGCGATTGCAACGCCTGATGCGGCGATTGC
>JALOSO010000299.1 GCA_025458385.1 Paracoccaceae bacterium
GTGGAAGAGGCCCTCGAGATGGTGGGGCTGAAAGGCTATGGCGGGCGGGCAGCACATGCCCTGTCAGGCGGGCAAAGGCAGCGCGTGGCACTGGCACGGGCGCTGATCCTAAAGCCGAAGGTGCTGCTCTTGGACGAACCGCTAAGCGCCTTGGACAAGAAGATGCGCGAACACATGCAGGTCGAACTGATCAAGTTGCAGCGGCAGGTCGGCATTACCTTCATTCTGGTCACCCATGATCAGGAAGAGGCGCTGGTCATGTCTGACCGCATCGCCGTGATGTTCGAGGGCGAGATTGCCCAACTGGCCGATCCAGAAACGCTGTACCGGCGTCCGGCCAGCAAGAAGGTGGCAGATTTCATCGGCACGATGAACTTTCTGCCGGCCCGCATCACGGGTGAGGCCGGGGGCAAGGTCGAGGCCGAAGTGGCAGGTTTCGGCGCGGTCACGCTGAACCAGGATCAATGCATGGGGCAGGCGGCTGCGACCGGTGCCGATGGCGGCACGATGGTCGGCTTTCGCCCGGAAACGCTGACGATCCTGTTTGATGGCCAGACGGCAAGTGACCGCGAAACAATGGCCACGGTGACCGAGGTGGTCTATTACGGCGACATGACCTATTATGACGTGGTGATTGACGGCACGGAAAAGCCGATGCGCCTTTCGATGCGCAATGTCTTTGGCCGCCCGGTGCTGGATATCGGCACGAAGGCGCGTCTGGCCTGGTCACCTGGCGCGCTGGTCCTGTTCCGCTGACAGCCTGCCGGCGCTAGTGGTCGGGTGGCAGCAGGCCCAGTCCGCGCAGGTAGATGCCGATTCCCGTTTCCAGTAACTCTTCGGCGGCAAACGGGCTTTGCGCGCCGGGTTTGCCGCGTGTGAACAGTTCGACCACGCCATGCGACATGGCCCAGATATGGGCAGAAAACATCGACGGCGGCGGGCGTTTGGCCGGTGGTATGTTTTCCGCAAGGCGCATGGCAGCCTGTTCCAGAACCTGCCGCGCCCGCCCGGCGACCATGGCGAGGTCAGGATAGGCGTTCAGTGACAAGCCACTTTCGAACATCGCCTGATAGTGGCCCGGATACTTGCGGGCAAAGGCCAGATAGGCGCGCCCCGTCGCCTCGAACGCAGCAAGGGCCGACGGCTTGCCATCGTTGTAGGCAAATTCCATCAGCGCGCCAAAGATATCATACCCCTGCCGCGCAACCTCGGCCAACAGATCATCGCGCCCGGCAAAGTGGCGATAGACCGCGGCAGGCGTCACATCTGCCGCCTTGGCGGCCTCGGACAGGGTGAACCCTTGGGGGCCAAGTTCGGTGATCAGCCGCAGCGCTGCATCAACAAGTGCCTGTCGCAGGTTGCCGTGATGATACCCGCGTTTCAAGACACCTTCCGCAACTTGGGCCCACCGCAAATCTGACTGTCGATCTTGCCGATCACCTTGGCATCCTTGCCCGCATAATCGACCGCCTGCAGCAAGGTCTGGATTGCCGCAATACGCGCGCGCTTTTTGTCATCGGACAGGATCACGGTCCAGGGGGCCTGTTTGCTGTGGCTGATCTTCAGCGTCTCATCAATCGCCGCGGTGTAGTCATCCCATTTCCCCAGACCATCGATGTCGATCTGGCTGAGTTTCCATTGCTTCAGCGGATCGGCTTCGCGGTCAAGAAAGCGCTTCAGCTGCTCGGGGCGGCCCACCTCAAGCCAGAACTTGATCAGCATGATCCCGTCATCGACCAGCATCTGCTCAAACGCGGGCAGTTGCCGAAAAAAGCTGGCGCGCTGTTCCGGTTTGCAAAACCCGAAGACATGCTCGACCATCCCCCGGTTATACCAGCTGCGGTCAAACAGCGCGATTTCGCCCTTGGCAGGCAGCCAGTCGACATAGCGCTGGAAATACCATTGCGCCGCTTCGCGATCGGAAGGTTTTGACAGGGCGACGATATTGGCGACACGCGGGTTCATGTTCATCCGCACGGCATTGATCGTTCCGCCCTTGCCAGCCGCATCGCGGCCTTCGAATACCGCGACAATGCGCTTTCCCGTGGCCTTCACATCGGCCTGCAGGCGCGCAAGCTGAATCTGCAGCGCCTCCATATGGCTGTCATAGGCTTTTGACTTGATTTCGGACCGATAGGGATAGGCCGGGTTCATGATTTCGTCCTTGCCGGCGTTTTCGATGGCCTGACGCACCTCCTTTGGCGCGCCTTCCCTGAAATAGCGGCTGATCGCCCCGTCGAATGGCAGATCCATGATCCGTTCCCCCCCCCGTATTTCCGCACTGTCTGCGTGCAGTATGGCGATTGCGGCGGTCAGCGCAATCCGGCGCGGGTGGCGGCGCGGTCAATTGCGGCGATGACCTCGGTCTGGCGGGTGTGGTGCGGGGCATGGCCCGCCCCCGGCAGCACGGTCAATACAGCCGCGGGCAGCACGCGCGACAATGGGATGCTGTGCACGTCAAGCGGAACAATCGTATCCGTGTCCCCGTGCACCAGTTCGACCGGCAGGGTCAGGCTGCCATAGCGGGCGGATTGCGCGATGATATGGGGCTTCAGTTCGGCAACCTGCGCCGAATTGGCATGCAGCGATGCGCGCCGCATCGTCAGGGGCGCGCCGATATAGGCGACATACCCGTCAGGCACGGGTTCGGGGGTAAAGATCCCGCGAATCGCGCCTTCGACGGTTCCCATGCCGGCAAAGGCAGAAATCAGCGGAACGGCCGTATGCGCCCCCAGCCTGCTGCCCATGACATTGTGCATGAACCAGATCGACCCTTCCCAGGGCATCGATGCGGCAGAGACCAGCACAAGGGCGCGGGTGTCGGGCGCATCCAGCGCCCATGCAAGGGCGACGGCCCCGCCATAGCTGTGCCCCAGCACGATGGGCGCCTGCACGGCCATGAGGTCGGCGGCGCGGCGCAGATGGGCCGCCTGTTCGGCAGGGCTGTCGGCCGCATCGGGCAGGGGATCAGACCAGCCAAGACCGGGCCGGTCAAAGGCAATGACGCGGTAGCGGTTGGTCAACTGCGGGATCAGCGAAAAGGTGAAATCGCGCAAGTTGCCGCTGGCCCCGTGGATCAACACCAGGTCGGGGCCGCTTCCGGCAACATAGGCATGCACACGCAGGCCATCGACCGTCAGGATCTGCCCAAGCGGTGGAAAGGCGGCATCCGCTGCGGCCTCACGCGTGGCAGCGCGGCGATCCACGGCATACACCCCGCCCGCAATGGCCGCGACCAAGGCGACACTAAGAACCGATTTCGGCGATATCATAGGGTGTTGACTGATAAATCTCGTTGATCCAGTTGCCGTAAAGCAGATGTGCGTGGCTGCGCCAGCGGTTCAAGGGCGGGTTCAACGGATTGTCATCGGGGTAATAGTTCGCAGGCACCTTGATGGGCGTGCCATTGGCGATATCGCGGTCATATTCCTG
>JALOSO010000300.1 GCA_025458385.1 Paracoccaceae bacterium
GAACGCGAAAAGCTGATGGTGTTCTACGAACGGGCCTGTGGCGCGCGCCTGCACGCGGCCTATTTCCGGCCCGGTGGCGTGCATCAGGACCTGACCCCGCAACTGATTGAAGACATTGATCAATGGGCAGTGGAATTCCCGCGCGTGATTGATGATATCGACACGCTCTTGACGGAAAACCGCATCTTCAAGCAGCGCAACGCCGATATCGGCATTGTCACGGAAGATGATATCCAGAAATGGGGTTTTTCGGGCGTGATGGTGCGGGGCAGTGGCCTTGCATGGGATTTGCGCCGCGCGCAACCCTATGAATGCTATGACGAATTCGAATTCCAGATCCCGGTGGGCAAGAACGGCGATTGCTATGATCGCTACCTCTGCCGGATGGAGGAAATGCGCCAGTCGACCAGTATCATCCGGCAGGCGATTGCCAAGCTGCGGGTAGAAAAGGGTGATGTGCTGGCACGGGGCAAGATCACGCCGCCGAACCGGGGTGAGATGAAGCGTTCGATGGAGGCGCTGATCCACCATTTCAAGCTGTACACCGAAGGGTTCCACGTTCCGGCCGGTGAGGTTTACGCGGCGGTTGAGGCGCCGAAAGGCGAATTCGGGGTCTATCTGGTGGCAGATGGCACGAACAAACCCTACCGCGCCAAAATCCGCGCGCCGGGCTTTTTGCACCTGCAGGCGATGGATTACATCTGCAAAGGCCACCAACTCGCTGATGTTTCAGCGATTATCGGCACGATGGATGTCGTGTTCGGGGAGATTGACCGTTAATGCTGCGCCGCCTACATCCTGTTCAGCCCGCCTCTTTCGCGTTTACCCCGGCCAACCTCGCTTGGGCCAAGGGGCAGATTTCCAAGTATCCTGAGGGCCGTCAGGCCTCGGCAATCATTCCGCTTTTGTGGCGTGCGCAAGAGCAGGAGGGGTGGCTGAGCCGCCCTGCGATCGAGCATGTGGCGGATATGCTGGGGCTGGCCTATATCCGGGCGCTGGAAGTGGCGACATTCTACTTTATGTTTCAGCTGCAACCCGTTGGTTCTGTGGCGCATATTCAGATTTGCGGCACGACTTCCTGCATGATTTGCGGCGCGGAAGACCTGATTGCGGTGTGCAAGGAGCTGGTGGCGCCGAAAGCGCATCAGCTGAGCGCGGATGGCAAGTTTTCGTGGGAAGAGGTGGAGTGCCTTGGGGCCTGTGCCAATGCGCCGATGGCGCAGATCGGCAAGGATTACTACGAGGATCTGACGGCAGACAAACTGCGCGACCTGATTGCGCGGTTCTCCAAAGGCGAGGTTCCGGTGCCGGGGCCGCAGAACGGGCGCTATGCCGCGGAACCCCTTAGCGGGCTGACGAGCCTGAAGGACCATGACAGCGGCCGCACGCAGTATAACGCGTCCGTGCAGGCCGCGGTGGACCTGCGGGATACGGTGAAAAAGATTGATGGGACGGAAGTGCCGTTGCTGACGCCATGGCTGGGCGTGGCGGTGAAGGCTGCGAAGCCTGCCACCAAGCCCGCAAAACCGAAGGCCGAGGCGGCGGCAGCCGTGGCGCCGGCGGCGGCTGCGCAGCCCAAGGGGCTGAAGGCAGCACGGGGGGGCAAGCCGGATGATCTGAAGGTGATCTTGGGGATCGGGCCAAAGCTCGAGGCGCTGTGCCACAGCCTTGGCTTCTTCCACTTTGATCAGATTGCGAACTGGACGGCAGCAGAGATTGCCTGGGTGGATGAGAACCTTGAAGGCTTCAAGGGCCGCGTGACGCGCGACAAATGGGTGGATCAGGCGAAAGATCTGGCCGCCAAGAATAAGGGACAATGAACAAGGCCCCTACACGAAGGGCCATCAGGGAGAGTGAGTGCAACCGATGAACAACGCAGACATGAAGAACGGACCACATTTTGAAATGTGGGTGATCGGCATTGCAGCGGGCCTTGTGGCCGGGGCTGTGATGTATGTGGTCGGCGAATACGGCTTTATGGCGGCAGCCTTTGTGGGTGCGTTGGTGGCACTGGTTGTGGGGGCAATGTTCGGCCTGCCACAAGCGAAAGTCGATCCGCTGCCGTTGACGGCAGATGAAGAGGCCGAGGTTGAGGCAGAAGCAGCGACGATGATGCCGGCAGCGGCGGCGGCGCCTGCAAGGGCGGCGGCGGCACCTGCTGCGTTTGTGGCGATGCCAGCGGAAGAGGCAAAGCCAGCGAAGGCGGCGAAACCTGCCAGGGCACCTGCGGCGGCAAAACCGGCAAAAGCGGCAGCGGCGGCCAAGCCTGCCAAAGCCCCGGCGGCGGCCAAAGTGGCAGAGGCGCCAGCGGCGGCAAAACCGGCAAAGGCCCCGGCAGCGGCGAAGCCTGCCAAGGCCCCGAAAGTGGCAAAACCGGCGGGGCCGGAGCGGCTGACGGCACCGCGCAAGGGTGTGGCGGACGATCTGAAGGAAATCGAAGGCATCGGTCCGGCGATGGAAAAGCTGGTGAACGGCATGGGCTTTTACCACTTTGACCAGATTGCAAGCTGGTCAGACGCGGATGTGGCGCTGGTCGATTCAGAAATGAAGACGTTCAAGGGCCGCATTGTGCGCGACAAATGGGTGGCGCAGGCCAAGATCATCGTGGCCGAGGGGCTGGATGCGTTCCGCGAACGCGCAAAGACGAACAACTACTAAAGGCAGCTGATGTCCAAACCCACCCCATCGGATCTGGCAACGGCGCGGCAGGCAAGGCTTGTGGCGATCGTGTTCGTTGTCACGATTCTGGGGTGGTTTCTGGTGCAGTTGATTGGCGCGCAGATGGGTTGGCAGGGGCGCTTTGCGATCCTGTTTGATCTGCTGGCGCTGGCGGCCTTCGTCTGGGGGCTGATCGTGACATTTCAAATCTGGCGGAAACGCCGGGCAGAAGGGAGCCGCTGATGCTGAAGGATCAGGACCGCATTTTCACCAACCTGTATGGCATGCATGACCGCAGCCTGAAGGGGGCGATGAAGCGCGGGCATTGGGATGGCACGGCGGGGTTGCTGGCGCTTGGGCGCGACAAGATCGTGGAGATCGTCAAGGCTTCGGGCCTGCGGGGGCGTGGGGGCGCGGGCTTTCCGACGGGGTTGAAGTGGAGCTTCATGCCGAAGCAAAGCGACGGGCGGCCGTCCTATCTGGTGGTGAACGCGGACGAGTCTGAACCGGGCACGTGCAAGGACCGCGAGATCATGCGGCACGATCCGCATACCTTGATCGAAGGGTGCCTGATTGCAGCCTTCGCGATGGGGGCGAACGCTTGCTACATCTATATCCGGGGCGAATACATCCGCGAGCGTGAGGCGCTGCAAACGGCGATGGATGAGGCCTATGAGGCGGGTCTTGTGGGCAAGAACGCCTGCAAATCGGGCTTTGATTTCGACATCTACCTGCATCACGGGGCCGGGGCCTATATCTGCGGCGAGGA
>JALOSO010000301.1 GCA_025458385.1 Paracoccaceae bacterium
CGCGCCCACATGCGCGTAATCATAGGTCAGGTCCACCGCTGGCCCCACAAGGCCGATCTTGGCCCCGTTGATCCATGCCTTGCGCAAACGCGCGTTCAGCACCGCCGCCTCATTGCGCGGGTCCGTGCCCACCAGTTGGATCATCCTGGCCGCGTCGATATCCTCAATCGCCGCCGTGCCAACATAGGCCGACCGGTTGCCAATCGGCAGTTTCGCCCCATCCGTGCGGCATTCCACATGCCCGCCCAGACCTTCGACCAGCGCCTTCAGCGAATAGGCCGCCTCCACGCTCGCCAGATCGCCCACCAGCCCCGCAACCTTCTTGCCCTTCATCGCCGCAGCAGCAACCGCCAGCGCCTCGGGCCAAGTTGCCTTACGCAGCTTGCCGTCCACGCGGATATACGGCACGTCCAGCCGCTGCCGCCGCAGGCCATCCCACACGAAACGCGTCTTGTCGGAAATCCATTCCTCGTTCACGCCGTCATGGTTGCGCGGCAGAATGCGCATGACTTCGCGCCCCTTGGTATCCACCCGGATGTTGCTGCCCACCGCATCCATCACGTCAATCGTTTCCGTCTTGGACAACTCCCAAGGCCGCGCCGTGAACGCATAGGGCTTTGATGTCAGCGCCCCCACCGGGCACAGGTCAATGATGTTGCCCTGCAGGTTCGATGCCAGCGTTTCGTTCAGATAGGACGTGATCTCGCTATCCTCGCCCCGGCCCGTCTGGCCCATCTGCGTGATGCCCGCCACTTCCGTCGTAAAGCGCACACAGCGCGTGCAGGAAATGCAGCGCGTCATCTTGGTTTCCACCAACGGCCCAAGGTTCAGGTCATCCGACGCCCGCTTCGGCTCGCGGTAGCGGGAAAAATCCACCCCGAACGCCATTGCCTGATCCTGCAGGTCACACTCGCCGCCCTGATCGCAGATCGGGCAATCCAAGGGATGGTTGATGAGCAAGAATTCCATCACCCCTTCGCGCGCCTTTTTCACCATGGGCGAGTTCGTCTTGACCACCGGCGCCTCACCATTCGGCCCCGGCCGCAGATCGCGCACCTGCATCGCACAAGACGCCGCAGGTTTTGGCGGCCCGCCCACCACTTCCACCAGACACATCCGGCAGTTGCCCGCAATCGTCAGCCGTTCGTGATAGCAAAAGCGCGGGATATCAACGCCCGCCACCTCAGCCGCCTGAATGATGGTCATCGCCCCATCCACCTCGACCTCGATACCGTCGATGCTGATTTTCTTCAGGTTTGTCATGGCTGTGCTTCCGCTTCTTTCCGTGGTCCCGCCGCCGCAGGCTTTCGTCCGTCTTCCCGGCCTACCTGGATATGCGCGGGCTTTTCCTTGCGGCCTTTTTCCAGAACCACAAGACTGTCATGAATATGCAGACCGATCAGATGATCTGCCGTCGCTGCAATACGCTGGCCCGCGCTGTGATACCAGTGGTGCATGTCATCCGTCAGACGCCCCAAAAGCCGCATGAAATTATGCCGGCTGAACCGCCCGTCATAGCGCCGCGAATAGGCCGTATGCACGTCTTCGATCAGATAAAGCCCGTCATCCGCCAAAAGCGGGAACAGCGTATCAAGGCTGGCGCGGATATGGCGGCCCATATGGCTGCCGTCATCCAGCACCACATCCACCCCGCCCATTTCCCGGATGACCCCCGCCAGAAACGCCGCATCCGCCTGTGATCCGATGCGCACCTGCCCGTCAATCCCGTCAAACGCCGCGCAATCCGGGTTGATGTCGATGCCGTAAATCACCGCCTGCGGCCCCAGATATTCGCGCCACAGGTGCAGTGAGCCACCCTTGTAAACGCCAATCTCCAGCATCCGCACCTTTGTGCCGCGATACCGCGCCAGGTAGCGTTCATACAGCGGCAGGTAGTGCAGCCACTTGTGCACCACATTGCCGTCAGTCGACCAGAAGATCCGCTCCAGATCAGACATCTGCGGCGTCACCGGCAAAGGGCTGTCCAACATATACTGGCGCAAGCGGCTGACCCCTGACAGGCGGCGCTTGAGGTCGGACAGGATCAGCGGCAGGCGGCTCATTCGCGCTGCACCTCGGGGCGTTTGGCAATCAGACCTTTCAGCAGCGCACCAACACGCGCGATCAGGCCTTCGGCGGGTGCGACCGGGGCATCAACCTTGGGCAAGCCCGCCAGACGGCTTTCCGTCTCGCGTTGCAGATGCTTCAGATCAATGCCCCCGTAACACATGGTGATCACTCAGTTTTCATAGATCAGCGAACCGGCCACTGTGCCGTTCGCAATCTCTTTGCGGCCCAAAGCGCAAAAGCCTGCCTCATTGGTCGCACCGTTCGCCGCCAGATAAGCCTCTGCTGCGGCCTTGACGCGGGCCTTGTCTGCCTTGCTGTCCAGAAAGGCCTCGATCTCGGCCTCGGTATAACCCTGGTCCAGCGCATATTGCTTCAGCGCCCGCGCCTGGCTGTAGGCATAGGCAAAGCGCGCCGCGATGCTGTCGCATTCCTTGCGGATACGGTCAGCCACCCGCGCCTGAATCAGCCGGTCGTTGATATAGGCGTTTTCCGACAGGGGCGGCAAAGCCCAAACCGGTGTTGCAAGGCCCATGGTCACCGCGAAAATCATCAGCTTTTTCATCGCCATCACTCCGCCGCCGCGCGCGCGCATTGGTGGCTTTGCCACAGCTGCGCCTCTTTCAGGTACGCCCAGCCAAAGGCTGCGTCACTGTCGCCATTCGCCTCACGCAGGGCCAGTTTCGCCAAAGCCTCGTCCAGCGTTGGCCTGTGCCCCGCCGGCACCCACCACATCACGAAATGCATCTTGCCCAGCACTTCGAACCATTCGGCCCGCCGCTCATAAAACGCCCGGTGCACCGTGTTCCAGACAAAATTCTCCAGCGTCTCGACGCTTTCCCAGACCGTCAGGTTGCTGACATATTGCGGATCGCCGCCGATCTTGGCTTCCGTATTGCCCGTGCCCGGCGCGCCCGAGCCTTCCATCATCCACACAAAGCCCGGCATCCGCTTGCCAAGCCCGTTCACACGGTCAAGCGCCGCCATGAACTCTGCCACGCGGGGGTCATCTGTGGGGGCCAACAGCCGCCCCACGTTCAATTCCGCCAAATGCATGCCTTGCATCAGACCGCTCCTTTTGCTGCCGTCAGCCCTGTGGCTGACACCGCAAAACATGGGGACAATCGCCCTGTTAGGCCATGTCCGCAGCACCCAAACCGGCTGTTATCCGCTAGCAACATCACGCGCAGGCCCCGTCAAACGCCCAAACCTCGGGGCCCGCATAGCGCCCGATCGCCTGTGGCCGGAACGCCCCGCCCTGCCCTTCGCAGGCCAGCCGCGCCACCTCTTTCGCCGCAAGCCCTTCATCCCGCGCCAGCCCCGGTGCCGTCACCCGCACCGTCTGCCCCGGCA
>JALOSO010000059.1 GCA_025458385.1 Paracoccaceae bacterium
CGGGTTGTCAGCGCTGGAGCTTTCAGCCGATGGCAACGGGCTTGTTGCCCTTTCGGACAGGGGCACCTTCGTGACAGCCCGCCTGACGCGCGATGACAGCGGCGCCGTGACATCTGTAAACGCGGCTGTTGTCATTCCGATGCTTGACGCCGATGGCCTGCCCCTTGCGCCCAATCGCGACGACAGCGAAGGGCTGGCCATCGCCGCCGACGGCACGCTGTTCGTGGCGCAAGAAGGGCCGGCGCGCGTGCTGCGCTATGCCGCCGTCGACGCCGCGCCCACCGAACTGCCGCGCCATCCCGCCTTTGCCGCCATGCAGCGCAATTCCGCGCTCGAGGCGCTGGCGATTGACGGCGAAGGCCGCCTTTACACCCTGCCCGAACGATCCGGCCAGCAAGACCGCCCCTTTCCTGTCTATCGCCTTGCGGGCGAAACATGGGACCAGCCTTTTGACATCCCGCGCGAGGGCGGCTTTCTGCCCGTGGGCGCAGATTTCGGGCCGGATGGGCGGCTTTACCTGTTGGAGCGTGACTTTCGCTGGCTGCTTGGCTTTGAAACCCGTGTGCGGCGCTTTCAGATCACCGGGGACAGGATCAGCGCCGGTGAGACGCTGGTGCAAACGCCTGCTGGCGCGCATCAGAACCTTGAAGGGCTGGCCGTCTGGCGTGATGCGCAGGGCGCGCTGCGGTTGACCCTGCTGTCCGATGACAACTTTCGCTTTTTTCTGCGCACAACGCTTGTTGATTACCGCCTGCCTGATTGACGCACCCGGCATTCGCGCGTATCGCAGGCCCCGCCCCGTTTGGGGCCAAGTCTCCGCAACCTTGTGAAAACGGAAATTGTCATGCGTCTTCTTCCTGCCATCCTTGCGATGGCTGCCATTGTCGTGGCGTCCAACATCCTTGTCCTGCATCCGCTGGGGGCTTACCTGACATGGGGTGCCCTGACCTATCCCTTAGCCTTCCTTGTCACGGATCTGACCAACCGCCTTTTTGGCGTCACTGCCGCCCGCAAGGTCGTGCTGGCAGGTTTTGTGACCGGCATTGTCTGTTCGCTTGTGATCGGTAGCTTCAGCCCGCTTGTCACCCTTCGCGTTGCCATCGGCTCGGGCCTTGCCTTTCTTGTGGCCCAACTGCTTGACGTCAGCCTCTTCAACCGCCTGCGCAGCGGCGCATGGTGGAAGGCACCGTTCGTATCCACCCTTGTTTCATCCAGCATCGACACCGCGGTTTTCTTTACCGTCGCGTTTTCTGCCATGCTGACATGGATCGAACCTGCCAATGATGTCAGCTGGGCGGGCGCCGCGACACCGCTGCTTGGGCTTGGTCCTGACCTGCCGTTCTGGGTATCGATGGCGGTTGCCGATTGGGGCGTCAAACTTCTGCTGGCCATTGTTGCACTCGTGCCATTTCGTGTGCTTGTCGGAAAACTTGGCACAAAGGTTGCGTGATTTGTTTTGACAAACACAAAATCTGTGCGACGATTCGTTTATCGGCAACCATTTTGAAAGGAGGTGATCCAGTGTCTAGAGTGATATTGGAGAGACGTGTCGGGACAGTCATGGGGGGTGTTTTCTAAGGGCAGCCCCTTAGGGAAACAGACCACTGATTGGAATTGATGCCTAACTGGCTCATCTCCTTGGATCTCGGAAAGGGTTGTCTGCGAAGGCAACCCTTTCTCTTTTGGTGCGGCGCGGAATGCGTACGGTGAGAAGTGATTAAGCCGACGCTTTCTTTTTTCTTCTTCCCGGAATCAAGGCGCCTTGGCGCCGCCGGGTTTGCCATTGGTTGCGCCATTGGTTCGAGCAACCAATGGCATGGCCCGACCGCCCCCTCGGGCGGGCATTCTCCACGGTCACCAGCAGAATATCTGGGGAAGTTGTTGACCCATAAACCGCACAGAACTGCCGTTTCTCGCCCACCTGGCGGTCGGGAATTGCCCTACCGTGGCACCTTTTCCGGCACACAGGCAGGAAGACCGCTTCCGGCGAACCTCATCCTGCTTTAGCCTGCCTTCATGCTGCATGTGAACGACACCATCACCATCCAGGATTGGGAACTGACCGAGAGTTTCGTGCGCTCCTCCGGCCCCGGCGGGCAGAACGTGAACAAGGTGTCCACCGCCGTTGAACTGAGATTCGAGGCGGACCGTTCGCCTGCCCTTGCACCTGCGGTCAAGGCCCGCCTCAAGCGCATTGCAGGCCGCCGCTGGACGCTGGAAGGCGCGATTGTCCTTCAGGTTGAAGATACGCGATCGCAGGCGCGCAACCGTGAAATCGCGCGCGAACGGCTGGTCGAGATGATCCGTGAGGCGCTGATCAAACCCAAGCCACGCATTGCCACCCGGCCAACCTTGGGCAGTCAACGCCGCCGTCTTGTGGCCAAATCCGTGCGGTCGGATGTGAAGTCCAACCGCGCCAAACCGGGAACCGATGATGACTGACGCCATGCTTGCCCGCCGCGCCCGCCTGATGGGGCCGAACGTGCCGACGTTTTACGAAACGCCTGTGCATATCGTACGCGGCGAAGGCGTCTGGCTGTGGGATGCATCGGGCAAGCGCTACCTTGATTGCTACAACAACGTCGCGCACGTCGGCCATTGCCACCCGCGCGTCGTGCGGGCCATCGCCGCGCAAGCCGCCACGCTGAACACCCACACGCGCTATCTGCATGACAATGTGCTGGATTACATCGAACGCCTGACCGCCACGCTTGGCCATGGCCTGAGCCAGGCCATCATGGTCTGCACGGGTTCGGAAGCGAACGATATCGCCCTGCGCATGGCCCAAGCCGTGACCGGGCATATGGGCATCATCGCCACCGACAACACCTATCACGGCAATACCGCCGCCGTGTCGCAGCTTTCCACCCGCCGCCCGCCCATTGGCGGCTATGCCCCGCATGTGCGCTTTGTGCCCTCACCCTCGACCCTCGCCCCGCTTGGTGGCAGTGCCGCGGCGAAGCCGCTGGCTTTTGCTGCCCATATCAAAGCCGCGATTGATGATCTTGCCGCCCATGGCATCGGCTTTTCCGGCATGATGCTGTGCCCCGTCTTTGCCAATGAAGGCCTGCCCCAAGTCTCCCCCGGCTTTCTCGACCCCGCGATCGCCGTGATCCGTCAGGCCGGCGGGCTGGTGATATCGGATGAGGTCCAGCCCGGCCTTGGGCGATGTGGCACGCATACCTGGGGGCATGACTGGCTGGGTTTCGCGCCGGATATCATCAGCATGGGCAAACCCATGGCCAATGGGCACCCTGTGGCGGCAGTCGTCACCCGCCCAGATGTGATGGCCGCCTTCCGCAATGCCTTTGGCTATTTCAACACCTTCGGCGGCAACCCCGTATCCGCCGCCGCCTGCCTTGCCGTGCTGGATGTGATTGCCGATGAGGACCTGATCCCCCGCGCGCAGACCACGCATCTGCACATGATGGAAAGGCTGCAAGCCCTGCGCCACCCGCTCTTGTCCAACGTGCGCGGCGTGGGGCAGTTCTATGGTGTGGAGTTCACGCTTGCTGACGGCAGCCCTGCCACCGCCTTTGTGGCCGATCTGATCGAACGGCTGGTGGCGCAGGGGTTCCTGCTGAACAAGATCGGCAAGGGCGCCAACACCCTGAAAATCCGCCCGCCCATGCCCTTTGGCGTTGAACACGCCGATATGCTGATCACCGCGCTGCAATCCACGCTGACAGACATGCCGGTGCCTGCATGAGAGTTGAGGAAGAGGCCGCCCTTGCTGCCGCCCACTGGGGTGGCCGGCTTACCCGCCTGATCAAGAACCGTGAAAACGCCGTGTTCGACATGGCCACGCCGATGGGCCGCGCCGCCCTGCGCCTGCACCGCGTGGGCTATCAATCCGCCGCTGCCATCCGGTCTGAACTGTGGTGGGTCAGCGCTTTGGCCGCGGCCGGCATCCCGGTGCCCATGCCGCTGCCCACGCTTGCGGGTGAAACCATGGTCACCCTGCCCCATGGCCGCATCTGCACCGCCATTGCATGGGTGGAAGGTGAGCCCTTGGGCGAGGCGGGCGTGGCCTTCACCGCCCCGCGCGAGACCCAAATCGCCCGACACCACGCCCTTGGCCAGCTGTTGGCACGGGTCCATGCCGCCACCTCTGCCCTGACGCTGCCCGATTGGTTCACACGGGCGCGATGGGACCGTGACGGTCTGACCGGCGAAAACCCGTTCTGGGGGCGGTTCTGGGAACACCCCTTGCTGCAGCCGGCCGAGGCCGCAGCCCTGTTGGCCGCCCGCGACGCCCTGCGCAGCTTTCTGGACGCCCAGCCCAACCCCGATACCGGCCCGATCCACGCCGATGTGCTGCGCGAGAACGTGCTGGTGGATGGCCCGCATCTGTCATTGATTGATTTTGACGACTCGGGCATTGGCTACCGCCTGTATGACCTTGGCACTGCCCTGAGCCAGAACCTCGACGAACCCCATTACATCGACATGCGCGATGCCCTGATCACCGGTTATGGCAGTGCCACTGTCAAACAGGTCGAAATGTTCGTCCTTGCCCGCATGCTTGTCTCTATCGGCTGGGCCGCCCCACGGATTCCGCTCGATGATCCTGTCCACCGCCGCCGTATCGCCACCGCCATGCGATGGGCCGCCCGCGTGACCTGACCGGGGGCGCTCATCCCTTCCTCCGGTCGGTCTTCGCTGGCAACCTCAGCGATGAGCGACCGAAGGGAGCGAAGAGCGGCCGCTCAGGAAATGCCGCTAAACCACGACCTCGACCGCCTTCTGCACGCCCACCCCGAACACCCTTTTGTAACGCGCGATCTCGGCCGTGGGTCCCATCGCCTTCAGCGGGTTGTCTGACAGCTTCACCGTCGGCCGCCCATTGGCCGACACCGCCTTGCACACAAGGCTGAACGGGGCCAGCGCATCACCCGCCGCCAGCCCCCGGAAATCATTCGTCAGCATCGTGCCCCAGCCGAAGGATACTTTCACGCGCCCGGCAAACTGCGCATGCAGCCGCTCGATCTCTGCGACATCCAGTCCGTCCGAGAAGATCACCAGCTTTTGCCGTGGATCCTCGCCGCGGTCCTTCCACCAACGGATCGCTGTTTCCGCCCCCGCAGCCGGGTCGCCGCTGTCAATGCGGATCCCCGTCCAGCTGGCCAGCCAATCCGGTGCGTTCTGCAGGAAACCCGCGGTGCCAAACGTATCCGGCAGGATGATGCGCAGATTGCCGTCATGCTCTTCCTGCCAATCCGACAGCACCTGATACGGCGCCTGCGCCAGTTCCGCGTCACTGTCCGACAGCGCCGCATAGACCATCGGCAGTTCATGCGCGTTCGTGCCGATCGCCTCCAGCTCGCTCCGCATGGCGATCAGGCAATTCGACGTGCCCGTGAACGCCGCCCCCAGCCCTTCCTGCATCGCCTGCACGCACCAATCCTGCCACAGGAACGAATGCCTGCGCCGCGTGCCGAAATCCGCAATCCGCAGGCCCGGCGTCGCCCGCAGGCGTTCGATCTTTTCCCACAGCTTCGTCATCGCCCGCGCATAAAGCACCTGCAATTCAAACCGCCCCAGCGTCTGCAGCACCGCGCGCGACCGCAGTTCCATCAGGATCGACAGCGCCGGAATTTCCCACAGCATCACATCCGGCCAGCGCCCCTCGAAGGTCAGCTCAAACTGCCCGTCACGCTTTTCCAGGTGATAGGCCGGAAGGCGCAGCCCTTCGAACCATTCCATGAAATCGGGCCGGAACATCTGGCGTTTGCCGTAAAAGGTGTTGCCGCGCAGCCATGTGCTTTCGCCCCGGCTAAGCCCAAGGGTGCGCACATGATCCAGTTGTTCACGCAATTCGCCTTCGTCAATCAGATCGGCCAACCGCACTTTCGTGCTGCGGTTGATCAGGCTGAACGTGACCGTGGTGTCCGGCCGGTTACGAAAGATCGACTGGCACATCAGCAGTTTGTAGAAGTCAGTGTCGATCAGCGACCGCACAATCGGGTCGATCTTCCATTTGTGGTTCCAGACCCGTGTCGCGATGTCGACCATGCCGGCCCCTTTACAAGCGTTGCCCGCGCCTTATGCCAGCCGCCGCGTGCCGGGCAAAGCCTGATCTGCATCACCAGCGCCCAAAAGCCGGGCCACGCTGTCCAAAAGCGCATCCCGCTGCACGGGCTTTGTCAGGTAATCATCGCATTGGGCATCATAGCTTGCCTGAACATGGTTCTGAAACACGTTGGCCGACAAGACCATGATCGGGCAGCGCGGCAGGCCTTGGGCCGCCTCGAACGCGCGGATGTGGCGAATGGCCGTCAGGCCATCCATCACCGGCATCTGCATATCCATGATCAGCAGGTCATATCGCCCGGCCTGATAGGCCGAAATCGCCTCAGCCCCGTTGTTCACCTCGGTCATGCGGGCCTGGGTTGCCTCAAGCATCTTGCGCAGGATCAGGCGGTTCGTGGCATTATCCTCGGCAATCAGGATGCGTTTCTGCTGTGCGCACGCAACCGCGTCAGGCGGGCCAGACGCCACAATGGCCATGCGTTCGATCGGGGCTGTCGCGGGCAGGGGAAGTGTCAGGGTAAAGATCGACCCCTGTCCGCTGCGCGACACGACCGTCACATCACCACCCATCGCCCGCGCCAGCATCCGGCTGATGGTCAGGCCAAGGCCGGTTCCGCCATACTGCCGGTCAATTGCACTGTCCGCTTGCGTAAAGCTGTCAAAGATCGCGGCAAGCCGGTCTTGCGTGACACCGATCCCGGTATCGGTGACCGTGATCTGATAGGTATCATCTGCACCTGCAACCAGACGCACGACCACACCGCCAAAGCTGGTGAACTTGATCGCGTTGCCGACAAGGTTGATCAACACCTGCCTGATCCGACCGCTGTCGCCCATCACCCACACAGGTGGGGCGATGCCCTCATCAATCTCAAGCTTGATCCCCTTTTCATGGGCCAATGGCCACAGAAGTGTGACAACCCCCGAAACCACAGCGGTCAGATCGAATGCGGCCGGTGTGACCTGCACCTTGCCCGACTGCAGTTTTGACAGATCGAGGATATCGTTGATGATTCCAAGCAGCGCGTCACCCGATTGCCGGATGGCCGCCAGATAGCTTTGCTGTTCTGCGGTCAGCTCTGTCCGCGACAGCAGGTCTGCCATGCCCAGAACCCCGTTCATCGGCGTGCGGATTTCATGGCTCATCGTGGCGAAGAACTGCTCCTTTGCCTTTGCGGCCGCCTTTGCCTCTTCGTTCATGTCGGCAAGTTGCTGTGTGCGGCGGCGTTCTTCCGTGATGTCGCGCTCTACCTGAACGCACATGACGAACTTGCCATCCGCATCATAGACCGGCGTGATGTTCGTACTGATCCATTGCGCTGATCCGTCTTTCTTGCGGTTCAGGATTTCGACCCGCGCCTTTTGTCCGGTTTTCTGGCTTGCATAGATTTCCGCGATTGCCGCGGGGTCTGTCTCATCCACGTTCAGAAATTCGCTTGGGTCACGCCCAAGGACATCGCTGGCCTCAAAGCCGGTGATCGTGGTGAAAGCCGCGTTGATCCAGGTGATCTTGCTGTCCGCGTCGGTAACAAAGATCGCCTCGCTTGTGCTTTCCGCAATCAGCGCCAACCGCCTTGCCTGTTGTTCGCGCAATGCGATTTCGCTGTTGGCCTGCGCCAGCGCCACCTGATTGCGCAAGATCGCCTCGCGCGCCTTCTGGTTGCGGGCATAGTTTCGGTCGACCAAGCCCAGGAACGTGTGAACGACCAGCGAAAGGATAAAGATCGACGCGATCAGATAGGCATTGCTGGCAAACCAGCCGGCTATACTGGGAACCTTGAGCAGCACCATGATCAGAATGACAAAGAAGGTGCCCAGAATGATGCCCATCTTGGCCACAGCAACCGTGGGCACAAGCGGCCGCATGATGCCGGCATTCAGACCCAGCCCCACCAGATAGGCCACGCCAAAGAATTCCAGCTGCATGTCGGGCAGAACTTCGCCCGTCGCCGAAAAATACCACATCACAATGGTGACAAGGCCGGTCAGTGCCGTCTGCGATATGCCGATGGCCATGGTCAGCCGGCGGGTACGATCAGGGACAACTGCACCTTTCCAGCGTTTCCACACGCGGCGCATCCAGATGCTGTCGAAAACATCGCTCAGAAACAGCAGCGCAAATCCGATCAGGCCCATCAAGGGGGTCTGCAGGATCGCCATCGTGCCACAGGTGACGAAGCTCAGCGTCTGGCGGATCATGAACGGATAACGGCTGCTGCGCGACCAGCAGTAATACAGGAACCTTCCGTTTGGCGTTGACCGAAACAGAAACTGCGCAAGGGCCCGATGCGCTTCGGTTTCAAGATTGGCGGCTGTCGTCGTTGGCAAGATCGCCCTTTCGCAGATCATCTGCAGGCGTCTCAGAAAAGTGTTAACAGATCTATAAAGCCGACCGCATGACGACACCTGCCGCCTTCATCTTGCTGGTCGCTTCGGCCAGGCTGCCGTTCAGATCGATCCCGCGGCAAGCAGTCAGGTCAATTGTCACGTCAAAGCCCAGCCTGCGCGCATCAAGGGCCGAATAGGCGACGCAGAAATCAGTCGCCAGCCCCACCATTGTCAGCCCGGTCACCCCACGGCTGCGCAAATAGCCTTCAAGGCCAGTGGGCGTGCTGCGGTCATTCTCGAAAAAGGCCGAATAGCTGTCAATCGCCGCACGAAACCCCTTGCGGATGATCAGTTGCGCCGGGTCCGTGCGCAGGGCGGGGTGAAACGCGGCCCCCGTCGTGCCAATCACGCAATGCGTGGGCCACAGAACCTGCGGGCCATAGGGCATGTCGATCATGCTGTAAGGGGCCGCACCGGCATGGTTCGCGGCAAAGGACGCATGATCTGCGGGGTGCCAGTCTTGCGTCAGCACGCAAACGGGAAAACGGTCCATCAACGTGTTGATGGCCGGAATGATGCTGCCACCATCCGGCACGGCAAGCGCACCTCCGGGGCAAAAGTCGTTCTGCACATCAATCACGATCAGGCCCTGCATCCTTTGCCCTTCCCTGTTGCCCCTTGCCGGAAAGCCAGCATAGGCCGGGCCCAGGCGCTTGCCCATAGTCCAATGCTGACTTATGACGCGCCCATGTTGACCGTCGCCGCATTTTACCACTTTGCCCGGCTTGAGGCCCCTGCCACGTTGCGCGCGCCGCTGGCTGAACTTGCGCAGGCGCATGGCGTGAAAGGGTCGATCCTGTTGGCGCGCGAAGGCGTGAACGGCACAATTGCAGGCACCGCGGTGGCGGTGCAGGTGGTGCTTGACCATATCCGCGCCTGGCCGGGCTTTGCCGCACTGGTCTGGAAAGAAAGCCCGGCGGAAACGATGCCTTTTGGGCGGATGAAGGTAAAGCTGAAGACCGAGATTGTGACCATGGGCCAACCCGACGTCGACCCGACGGCGCGCGTGGGCCATTACGTGGCGCCGCAAGACTGGAATGCGCTCATTGCCGACCCGGATGTTGCGGTGATCGACACACGCAACGATTACGAGGTGATGATCGGCACCTTTGCAGGCGCGATTGACCCCGGCACCCGCAGCTTTCGTGAATTCCCGGCCTGGTGGCAGGCCAACAAGGACCGCTTCGCAGGCAAGCGGATTGCCATGTTCTGTACAGGCGGCATCCGCTGCGAGAAATCGACGAACTACCTGCTGGGTCAGGGGCTGAACGCGGTTTACCACCTGCAGGGCGGTATTCTGAAATACCTGGAAGAGGTGCCTGCCGCGCACAGCCGCTGGCAGGGCGAGTGCTATGTCTTTGATGACCGGGTGTCAGTCGGTCACGGGCTGGTCCCCGGTGACTATGTCACCTGCGGCGCCTGTCGCCGCCCGGTCACCGACCGGGCCTCGCCCCTGTATGAAGAGGGCGTCTGCTGTGCCGCCTGCGTCGACGAATACAGTGCCGCAGACCGCACCCGATTTCGCGAAAGGCAGCGGCAGATGACCTTGGCCGCAGCGCGTGGCAAACGGCATCTGGGTGGGTAAAGGCCCCACGCCTTCACGCCAGAAAGGCATATCCGTTCGGCCCCAGATGCAGCACACCCTGTTGCATCCGGGCATTCTGCGCCGGGCCGGTCAACTGGCCAGCCATTGGCAGGCTGACAGCCTCTGGTGACAGGTTGAAGACGCAGGTCAGGGCAGTTGCGCCATCTTGGACGCGGTCAAAGGCAAGGATCGGGTCTGGCACATCGTGAAACCGCATGGCACCGGTTTGCAGCGCCGTCATCCCCCGCCGAAAGGCCAGCATCGCGCGATAGGTTTCCAGCACGGACCCGGCAACACCCGCCTGCCCCGCCACATGCCGCGCAAGTTGCGCAGGTTTGACCGGCAGCCAGGGCGTACCCCTTGTAAAGCCACCATGGGCAGACGCATCCCACACCATCGGCGTGCGCGTTCCATCGCGGCCAATCGGTTCTGGCCAGAAATTGATGCCTTGCGGATCGGTCAGTTCCTCAAACGCCAGTTCCGTATCGGTCTGCCCAAGCTCTTCGCCCTGCCAAAGGCAGATCGATCCCTGGAAAGACAGCAAAAGCGCGGCGGCCTGTTTGCCGAGAAGTTCGGGTGTGGCACCGTGTTTGGCCCAGCGGCCAACGTGGCGGACGACATCATGGTTGGAAAACGCCCACATGGGCCATCCATCCGGCGCACCCTTGAAGAATTCCGCGATCTTGCCGCGAAAGAAGGCTGGGGTGTAGTCATAGCCCATGAGTTCAAACGAATAGCATTGGTGCAAACGCCCCGGCGCGGTGTATTCGCCCATCATGCGGATGGCATGGTGACTTTCGCCCATCTCACCCACCGAGGCGCGGGCATCATATTCATCCAGCAGCGCACGGATACGTTCCATCCATGGCAGGTTCTCGGGCTGGTTCTTGTCAAACAGGTGGTATTGCATGCCGTAGGGGTTGCCCTCGGGCACCTCCTTTGTGCGGTAATCGGCAGGGTTATCGCGCAGCATCCGGTCGTGAAAGAAGTAGTTGACGGTATCAAAGCGGAACCCGTCCACGCCCCGCTCCAGCCAGAAGCGCAGGTTCCCAAGCGCCCAGTCCTGCACCTGCGGATTATGATAGTTCAGGTCGGGCTGGCTGGTCAGGAAGTTGTGGAAATAGTATTGCTTGCGCCGCGCATCCCAAGCCCAGGCCGTGCCACCAAACACCGACAGCCAGTTGTTGGGCGGGCTGCCGTCATGCCGCGGGTCGGCCCAGACATACCAGTCGGCCTTGGGGTTATCGCGGCTGGTGCGGCTTTCCTTGAAGGCCGCGTGCTGATCGGACGAATGGGACAGCACCTGATCAATGATCACCTTCAGGCCCAACCCATGCGCTCGCGCAATCAGCGCATCAAAATCCGCCAGCGTGCCGAACACCGGGTCAACGGCCGTGTAATCCGACACGTCATAGCCCATGTCGGCCATGGGTGAGGCGAAGAAGGGCGAGAGCCACACAGCATCCACGCCAAGATCAGCGATATGGTCCAGCCTCCGCGTGATGCCCGGCAGATCGCCCACGCCATCGCCGTTGTCATCCTGAAATGACCGGGGATAGACCTGATAGGTTACAGACCCGCGCCACCATTCTGCCATCGCCTGCCCTCATGCCACATGCGCCTGCCTTACTGGTGAAAGCCCCCTTCGCCAAGAACGCGCAACATTTTCCCTTTCAATGTCGCACAAATATCCATACGCACCGCCAGCCCCGGATTGTGACGCCTACAATTCGGGCATTGACCCTGCCGCACCACAGGCCCACGGTGCTGCAGGCAGGAGGCCAGTATGACCAGAACCCCGCTTGTCACCCCGATCCTGATGGCAGGCTGCGTCATCCTGATGCTGGGCTTTGCCATCCGCGCCAGCTTTGGCGTGTTCCAACTGCCCATCGCCAATGAATTCGGCTGGCTGCGCGCGGATTTCAGCCTTGCCATCGCCATCCAGAACCTTGCCTGGGGCATCGGCCAGCCGATTTTCGGCGCGCTGGCCGAACGGTTTGGCGACCGCAAGGCCATCATCGCCGGGGCCTTGATGTATGCTGCCGGGCTGGTGCTGTCGTCCTTTGCCGTCACACCCGGTGCGCATCAGTTCCTGAACATCCTGATCGGGTTCGGCATTGCGGGCACGGGGTTTGGGGTGATCCTGGCCATCGTGGGCCGCGCGGCGAGTGCGGAAAACCGCAGCCTCGCACTTGGCATTGCCACGGCGGCGGGGTCAGCCGGGCAGGTGTTCGGCGCGCCAGTGGCGGAGATTCTGCTGCAAAGCTACGCATGGCAAACCGTGTTCGTGATCTTTGCCGTGGTCATCCTGTGCAGCCTGTTTGCCCTGCCCTTCCTGCGCAGCCCGGTGGTGGCCACAAAGGCGGAACTGGAAGAATCTTTGGGCAC
>JALOSO010000060.1 GCA_025458385.1 Paracoccaceae bacterium
CCCGCTGCCGGAAAACCCGGCCCGCAACAAAAGCGCCGCCGCAATGCCAAGGGCGGTCGCAAGCACCGTCGATGTCAGGGCGATATGCAGGCTTAGCAGAAAAGACCGTCCAAGATCAGGATCGGTCAGCACCGTGCGATAGGCCGCAAGCGTGGGTTCCGTCTGGCCGCTGACCGGCATGCCGTTCAGCGACTGCATCACCGCAATCACCAATCCACCGCCGAACAGCACCCCGATGACCGCCACGGCGGGCATCAGCAGCAGTGCAAGATGCAGGCGGGGCTGCATCATCCGGGCTGCGCCTGCAACATTGCGGTCAGCGTCATTTCCCGACGTTCTCGATCCAGCCCTGTTCAATTGCGGCAATCCAGCTTGCCTCCAGTTCCGGCAGCGCCCTTTCGGCCAGCGTGCTGGTTGCAATCACCGATGGATGCGCGGGCAATGCGGCAAGTGCCGCCTGCATGTCCGGGGGCATGCGGTCTGGCACAATCGCCGGGGCCGTGCCCCACACCGCCGGATCAGCCTTATGCACCTGCGCCGCGGGTGACAGCAGCAGGTTCTGCGCAACCATCGCGGCAGCCTTGTTCGGCGAATTGAACGGGATCACCGTGTAATTGGTGTTGCCGATCGTGCCATCCGTCAGCCCATAGCTGCGCACCGTCTCGGGATAGATGCCGGCGTCAACGGCAATCCCGAACTGCGCCGGATCATAGTTGAAGGTCAGCGCCACCTCACCATTCGCGAACAGCTCGTTCAGCTGGTTGATCGAGGTCGGGTAGGTTTGCCCTTCGCGCCACAGGAACGGTTCGATCTCGTTCAGGATGGCCCAGGTCTTGGCCGCCGCCGCATCGAATTTTGCCTGATCAAACGGGCCCATCAGATTTTCCACCCCGCCGGCCGCATGATAGAACACATGCCGCACAAAGACCGCGCCGTTGAAATCGGGCGGGGCGGGATAGGTGAATTGCCCGGGATTGGCCTTGATCCAGTCAAGCAGGGCCGGGATGGATTGCGGCGGCGCGGGCAGCGTTGCGCTGTCATGTGCAAAGGCGAATTGCGCCAGATTCCAGGGCACTTCACAGCCGCTGACCGGCACGCCGAAATCATTCGCAATGGCCGGGTTTGACCAATCAATCAGCCGGTCATGCGGCAGCGTTTCGGTATAGCCGCAAAAGGCGAGTCCCCCCTGCACCATGGTGCGAAAGTTCGCCCCGTTGATCCAGATCAGGTCAACCGCGCCGCCATCCAGATTGCCCGCCTCTTTTTCACCCAGCACGATGTTGACCGCATCGGCCGTATCGGCAAGCGGGATCAGGTTCAGCGTGATGTCATAGTCGCGCTGCAGCATGCCGCCGATGTATTCGGTCACATAGGCGTTGATGTTGTCGGCCCCGCCCCACATGAACCAGTTCACAGTGCCGCCGCGCGCCTGCGCCACAACGCTGTCCCAATCTGCACCAATCAGCGCGCTGGCATCAGCCGTATCCGCCTGCGCCAGCGGGGCGCAAAACGCCAGGGCCGTGGCCATGGCGACACCTTTGAATATCATCCGCAAAAAACCGCACCCCCGATTGCTGTCGTCCCGGTGTTCTCCACCGTCTGACCCGCCGGATGCAATACCCCACCCGATCCGTGACGCAACTGTGATGCGCAAAGTCCGGCCAGCGCGCCTAGGCCCCCAGCAGGTCGCCCACCTGCGGCCCCCAGGTATCTGACAGGGCAAATCCTGCCGGAAACGGATCATCCTTGCTGATGCGCAGATGTTCGCGCCCGTAAACCCAGGCCTGCCCGGTGATCCGCGGCAGAATGGCGGCATAAGGGCCTACCGTCATCTCACCCATGACCTCGCCCAGAAAGCCCCCGCCGATGGTTGATCGTGACAGCCGCCCCTCGCCCTGTCGCACCTGCCCGCGTGCATGCAGCACCGCAAGGTTGGCCGATGTTCCCGTGCCGCAGGGCGACCGGTCAACCCGCCCCGGTTTCAGGGTGGTACAGGTGCGGATGGTGCCATCCGCTTCGGTCGCGCGGAACATCACATAGGCGACCTCGGTCAGGCCTGGAATTGTCGGATGCGCAACCTGCACCTGATCGCGCAGCAGCGCCTTGATCGCAATGCCGGCCTCGGCAAGGGCACGGGCATTCCGGGGTTCGATCGTCAGGCCCATCTGTGCAACATCAACCAGCGCATAGAACACCCCGCCAAAGGCGATATCTGCCCGGATCGTGCCCCATTCCCGTGTGATGACGGGCGTGTCCAGCGACAGGGCAAAAGCCGGGACATTTTCAAGGCTGACCGACAGGCAGCGCCCGCCTTCACAGCGCGCCTGCGCCGTGATCAGCCCGGCCGCCGTATCAAGGCGCACGCGCGTTTCGGGCCCCGTGATGGCCGCCCGGCCCGATTCAAGCAGCGCTGTCACAACGCAGATCGCGTTTGATCCTGACATCGGATGCGCCTGATCCGGCTGCAGCACGATGAACCCGGCATCGGCATCGGCCCGCGTCGGGGCCAGCAACAGGTTCGTTGTCATGGCCACATGGGCCCGCGGTTCAAAGGTGACAAACCGGCGCAAACTGTCATCAACCCTGTTGATGTGGTTCATCTTGTCCAGCACGCTTTCGCCGGGGATGGCCGGTGCCCCGCCGATGATCACGCGGCCAATCTCGCCCTGGCAATGCACCAGCAGCAGGTCAAGTGTCTGTTCAAACTGCATCTCACAGTCCCTTCTGCGGTGGGCACACCGCTTGCGCCCCGGTGATTTCAGCCAGCGATCTGCACCGGCAGGCGGCTTCGTCTGATGCAACGAAAGCGATCGGTGCAGCCACCGCCTTTGGCTGGCTGATCCTGCCAAAGGGCGCCCACGCATCAAGATCAGCAATCGCCCGGCCCAACCGTTTCACCCCAGACAGCCCGCGCTGGCCCGCCATTTCTGCGGCGCATCGTTGCGCGCAAGGGTCTGGGCAAAGCTGGCCACGGTGGCCTTGGCGATGTGATCGGCAATGTGGTTCGGCGCCGGGTGCGCCCCCCTTTGCGACGCCCTGTTGCCAATCGCCCCGGCCCCTTGCGCAACCATCTGCGGCAGTGCTGCCTGACACAGGCGAAACATCGCATCCAGAGCGATCGCAAAGGTCAGACGCCATTCCTCGGGCGTCCGGATGTCACTGACAAAGGCATGCGGCTTGCAGCCCGCCGCCCGGACCCGTGCGCCGGTTGCATGCGCGCCGGTCGCATCGTCATCGGTGATCATGACGCAGACCGCCTGCCCGATGGCGCCTGTGGCCCCGGTGGCCCGAATGGTCTGGTCTTTCAACGTCTGCCGGTACCCCACCGAACGCGGGGCGGATACGGCGGTGCTAGACATGGCGTGTCAGCCCGCCATCAACCCGCAGGCTTTGCCCGGTGACATAGCTGGAAGCATCCGTCAGCAGAAAGGCCGCGACATTCGCCTGTTCCTCCACCCGCGCAATGCGGCGCAGCGGGATCTGGTCGGCAAATCGCCCGACGTCCAGACTGTCGGTAAAGCCCGGCATCAGGCAGTTCATGCGGATATTGTCAGGGCCATACCTGTCGGCAAACAGCTTGGTGAACGACGACACCGCTGCGCGATACACGCATGACGCCGGAAACATCGGCGAAGGTTCAAAGGCCGCATAGGTCGTGACATTCACGATTGCCCCGCCGCCTTGCGCCTGCATCACCGGGGTCACCAGACGCGCCATCCGGATGACCGATTTCACGATCATCTCATGCGCCAGATCCCATTTTTCATCAGCGATATCCAGCAGATCTCCCTTGGGCGGATGGCCGGTATGGTTCAGCACGGCATCGATACGGCCATGTGTCGCCATCGCAAGATCAACGACAGCGGCCAGATCTTCGGCCGACTGTGCGACACCGCGATGGGCCACGCCGCCCAGTTCGGCCGCAAGGGCCTGACAGTTTTCCGATGGCGACATCAGCACCACGGCATGACCGCGTGCCTGCATCATGCGCGCCACTGCGGCACCGATACCCCGCCCCGCCCCGGTGATCAGACAAACTTTCTGTGTCATGGCAAACCTCTTTCAGAACCGGTTGATGCGATAGGGGGCAAGGTCGATGGGCGGCCGCTGCCCGGTGATCAGATCGGCCATCAGCCGCGCCGTTGTGGCCGCATAGGTCAGGCCCAGATGGCCATGGCCGGTCGCATAGAATACCCCTGCGGTGCGCGCCGAGGCTGACAGGATCGGAATCGTGTCAGGCAGGGCCGGCCTGTGGCCCATCCATTCCGTCGTCTGCTGCACCTGCAGGTCTGGCAGGGCCTCACGCGCGCGGCGCACTGTCACTTTTGCCCTGCGCCAGTCGGGTGGCGCGTCAAGGCCTGCCATCTCGACCGTGCCACCAACCCGAATGCCCCCTGCCGTAGGCGAAACCATAAAGGCGCGGGCGGGCCAGATGATCGAATGCCGCAGGCGCAGGCCCGGTGCCATGATCTGCGTGTGATAGCCGCGTTCCGTTTCCAGCGGAATGGGTTCGCCCAGCAGCGCCGACAATCGGCCCGAAAAGGCCCCGGCACAGATCACAACCTCATCCGCCGTCAGGTTGCGACCATCCCTCAGGCGCACGCCGCCGATCCTGTCTGACCGGTCAAACCCCACCACTTCGCCCTGTGCCACGACCCCGCCCAGCCCGCAGAACCGTTCCGTCAGCCGCAGGACAAGACGATAAGGGTCTTGCACCGTGCGGTTTTGCGGAAAACGGATCGCAAGGCCGATCTTGCCAGACAGCGCCGGTTCCAGCGCACGGATCGCCTGCCGCCCGATCACCTCGTGGGGAAAGCCAAACCGTTCCAGAATCGCGATATGATCGCGGTCGGCTTTCAGTTCGGCCTCATCGGTATAAAGCGACAGACAGCCTTCGTCTGACAACATGTCTTGCAGGCCCGTTTCGGCCAGCAAGGGCAGCAGATCATCATAGACCCGCGCGCAAAGCGCCGCCCCTGCCGCCTCCAGCGCGCGCAGGCGTGTGGGACGCGAGGCCGCGAGGAACCGCAAGAACCATGGCACAAGACGTGGCATGTAGGCGGGGCGCACCCGGACCGGTCCTTCTGGATCAAGCATCCAGCCCGGAATCTGCCGCCAGATGGCCGGACGCGAAGCCGGCATGAATTCCGTAACTGCAATCGACGCAAGGTTGCCAAAAGAGGCCCCGCGCCCCGGTGTATCACGGTCGATCAGCGTGACCTTGCGCCCCCGGGCCTGCAGGGCATGCGCTATCGCCACGCCCACAACACCGGCCCCGATAACAAGCGTGGTCGTCTGCGCCATTGCCTGCCCTTACCAGTTCAGGATCGGGTCCATCGCGGCCCGGAATTCTGCCTTTTCCGCATCCGTCAGCGGGCCAAGCGGCGCCCGGCATTCGCCAACAGGCATGCCCTGCAATGCGCAGCCATACTTGATCTTCTGCACGAATTTGCCCGACTCCAGAATGTTCATCGCGCGGTACAGCGCCTTCATCATGTCGCGCGCCCGGCCCATGTCACCGGCCCGGAACGTGCGGTCCAGATCGCAACAGGCCTTTGCCATGCAGTTCGATGGCCCGCAAATCCAGCTGTCAGCGCCCCAGAACATGAAATCCAGCGCGATATCGTCTGACCCGGACACAAGCTGGATTTTCCCGTCATAACGGCTGGAGATATCAATCGCCCGCTGCAGACTGCCCGAGCTTTCCTTGATGCCGATCACGTGCGGGTTGTCGGCAAAGTGATCCACCAGGTCAAAGCTGATGTCCGATCCATCCTTCGCGGGATACGAGTAGAGCACGATGCTGACATCCACGGCCGCCAGCACCGCTTCGTAATGACGGATCAGTTCGGCCTGGGTCGGGCGCGTGTAGAACGGCGGCGCCAGCAGCACGATGTCATAGCCGATGTCCTTGGCCATGGCGGTTTGCGCAATCACCTCACGCGTGGCCGGGGCATTTGTGCCGGCGATCAGCGTCTCACCCGGGGTGGCAAAATCGCGCACGAACTGCAGCACCGCCCGGCGTTCTTCGCTGGACTGGCTGAAATATTCCCCGGTCGACCCATTGGGCACCCAGCCTGAAACCCCCGCCGCGCGCAGATGGCCCATCAACGCTTCCATCGCCGCAAAGTCGATTTGGCCATCGGCTGCAAAGGGCGTGACAAGCGCGGGCATGACGCCAGAAAGTTCTTGCATTGGGGGCAGACCTTTCAAATCCGGCAGAGGAGATCTGCCATTTTATTCTGCCGACACCATGCCGACAAATCAACATGAATATATTCCATGTCGACAAGATTTGCGCCAAACGCTATGCCTTTACCAAGCACGCAAAGGCCGCAGGCGGAGGCTGACATGACCGATGATCCCGAAGCACGCCGTCCCCGTGGCATGGGGTTGAAGCACGCCTACGCCACGCTGCGCGATGAAATCCTGTCGCTGCACCTGGCCCCCAGCCAGCTGCTTGACGAAACCAGCCTCGCCGAACGGTTCGGCATGTCGCGCTCTCCCGTGCGCGAGGCGTTGATCCGGCTGGCGGGTGAGGGGCTGGTGGTCATGTTGCCCAACCGCTCTACCATCGTGGCGCCCATCGACGTGCAAAGCTTTCCCAAATATGTCGAAGCACTGGGCATTGCGCAGCGGATGAACACAAGGCTGGCCGCCCAGTTGCGCAGCGAGGCGGACCTGAAGGCTATTGCCGCGCGGCAACGGGAATTTGAGGCTGCCGTGCGCACCGGGCGCTATCTGGCGATGTCGCAGGCCAACAAGGATTTCCACATGGCGATCGCTGCGGCGGGGCGCAACCCCTATCTTGCGGCCTTCTATGAACGCCTGCTGGACGAAGGCCGGCGCATGCTGCACCTGCATTTCGACTATATCAAGCGGACGCATGACAGCTATCTGCTGACCGACGAACATTCCGAAATGCTTGATGCGATCCGCGCGCATGACATTGAACGCGCCGATGCGCTGGCGGATGCGCATACCCGCCAATTCCGCGACAACTTTTTCGACTTCATGAAGGAAAACCATGCGGGCGGCATGATGATCGGTCTTGCGACGGTTCCGGGCTGACCGGTGATCAGTCGCGCAGGGGCAGGCGCACCTCGGCCAGCAGGCCCTGCGGCACCCGGTTTGCCAGCCGGATCTGCCCGCCCATCCCGGCAATGATCGTCTGGGCAATCGACAGGCCAAGGCCTGCCCCACCGGTTTCCGCGCTGCGGCTGTCATCGCCGCGCACAAAGGGCGCGAATACCGCCTCCAGCCGTTCGGCCGGAATGCCCGGCCCGTCATCCTCGACCGTGATCACCGCCATGTCGCCCGCCTGCGCCAACCGCAGTGTCCCGCCGCCGCCATAGCGCAGGGCATTGTCGACCAGATTTCCAACTGCGCGTGTCAGCGCCACATGCCGCCCGCGCACGGCCAGATCCGGCCCGCCAGCAAACACCACCCCCCGGTCTGCCGCAAGACGTGACAGGAACCCGACCAGATCAATTCTGGTCACCGCTTCATCCTCGCGGCTGCCTTTTGCAAACCCCACCAGCCCGTCCGCCATCACGGCCATCTCGTCCAGCGTGCGGACCATGCTGTCGCGCAGGGCCGCGTCCTCCAGCATCTCGGCCCTGATCCGCAGGCTGGTGATCGGCGTGCGCAGGTCATGCCCGACCGCCCCCATCGTGCGCATCCGCTCAGCCTCAAACCGGGCAATCGCCACCTGCATCGCATTGAAGGCCACTGCCGCCGCCTGCAGTTCGCGCGGGCCATCTTCCGGAACCCTTGCGCTGCGGTCCCCTTGCCCTGCCGCCGTGGCCGCCTGCGCCAGCGCATCAAGCGGTCGCACCAGCCGCCGGATGAACAGCAGCCCCGCCCCCAGAACTGCAACCAGCGACAGCCCGAACACCAGCACGACAACATCCGCATCGCCACCCGGCCCCGGATCGACCGGCGGTGCCGACCGGATGTTCAGCCAGGCATCACCCACGGCGATCGAGATCAGGATGGCCTCGATCTCGTGCCGCAGGCGGCCCTGCACCGGCTGCACCACCACCCCTGCGAAAAACACCCGCCCTTCCAGCCGTTCCGCCAAAAGCCGTGCCAAACCCAGCGAGCGCATGTCGCGCGGCGTTTCGGTGATCAGCGGGCGCGCATCCACCGACACCCGCGCAAAACGGGTTGACGCCTCGCGCGCAAGGCGTTCGCGCCTTTCGGGGCCAACCGCCTCGATCCCCGGCAAGACCCCGAAGATACGCTCCACCTCGCGCTCGACCCGTGCCGCGCGGTCAAACCGGGCGCGGTCAACGCCCTGCGCAACAAGGGCGATCAGCGTCGCCGCCAGCAGCGCCAGGGCCAGCAGCAACGCAAATTGCCCGGCGATGCCATTTGGCAAGAACCGCCGCATCATGGCGCAACCCCTGCAGCGTCGTCCGCGTCGGTCACATCCGCCGCCAGCCGGTACCCCCCGCCCCAATCCGTCACCAGCAAGGTCGGCGTGGCCGGATCAGACTCGATCTTGCGGCGCAGGCGGGTGATGCGGTTGTCGATTGCCCGGTCATAGGGCTTGGCCTCGCGCCCCATCAGCAGATCAAGCAGACGCGCGCGCGACAGCACCTGATGCGGGCGGTCAAGAAACAGCACCAGCAGCTTGTTCTCGCCCGATGTCAGCGCAACCTCGGCCTGCGCCCCCTGCAAGACCTGACGCGCAGGATCATGCACCCAGCCTGCGAACCGCCGCCGCCCGCTGGGCAGGGCGGGGGCCACCGGCGGCACCCGGCGCAGCACCGCACGGATCCGCGCCAACAACTCGCGCGGATTGAACGGTTTGACGATATAGTCATCGGCCCCCAATTCCAGCCCGACAATGCGGTCGGTATCTTCGGCCATTGCGGTCAACAAGATCACCGGTGGCCCCCCGGCCGCGACAAAGTGCCGGCACAGGCTGAGGCCATCTTCACCCGGCATCATGATGTCCAGGATCACAAGGTGGATCGCCCCCGCCGCCGCCAGCACCCGTGCCTCGGCCGCATGGGCGGCCAAGGTGGTGCGAAAACCCTGTTTGCGCAGGTACTGACCCAAGGGTTCGCGGATATCGCGCGCATCATCCACGATCAGGATATGGGGGGCGATGGGGTCATTCATCGGGGCGGCTGGTCCTGAAAGCGTGCTGTCAGGGCACAATAGGCCCCGCGGCCCGCGCAAATCCAGCCTCGATTCCGCCCGCAGCGGCCCGGATTTGTCGCAACCTGTGTCAGGCGCAAGGGCTGCCACGCCTTGCGACAATCGCCGGGTCGCAGCGACACACAATTCCCGGCAAGACAACCCATGTGAACTGAACCGGGAAGCAAGGCCTTCCCTGCCAACCAAATCGAAAGGAAAGACCATGACCACGAACAAGATCATTCCCGTTGCCGCATTGGCCGTACTGATGGGCCTGTCGGGCGCGATGATTGCCACGGCACAGAACCTCGAGGAAAACGCAGCCAATACCACCACAACCGCCGAAGCACCCATTCAGGTGCGCCATGCCCGCGATGATGGCGAACGCCGTCATGGGCGGGGCGAACGCGGCGGCCCGATGGGCGGCGAGATGTTCCGCGCCATGTTCACCGAGGCTGATACCAACAGCGATGGCAGCGTTTCAGCAGAAGAATTGACGGCGCTGCGCGATGCCAAGGTGGCATTGGGCGATACGAATGCCGACGGTGCACTGACGCTGGCCGAATTCCAGACAATCTGGCAGGTGATGATGCAGCCGCAGACGGTGGATGCGTTCCAGCATGTCGACGCCGATGGCGACGGCACGATCACAGCGGCGGAACTTGATGCGCTTGTCACAAACGCGCTTGACCGGATGGATCGCAATGGCGACGGGCTGATCAACCAGGACGACCGCCGTCGCGGTGACCGCGGCTAAGGCCCGGCAAACAGAGGGGCGGCGACACCGCGATCCCGGATTGTCACCGTCCCCCCCATCGGCAAGCCCGGCCTTTTCCCATTCCCCCCCCCCCTCAACGGGCTGGGGAATTGCCGGGTCTGCCGTTGCTTGCATGTGGCCCGACGGGCCGATGCGACACCAGATGTCAGATCGCCTGCCAATGCACCCCGGCGGGTTCGATCACCACCCCGCCCCATTCCATCGGCACGGCGTTATAGTTGAACCAGAACCGGTGCGTGGCCGTGTCGCGGCGGCGCAACCCTTCCGGCAAAGGGTCCAGCTCCAGCCCTGCCCGGTCGGCCAGCGCCTGCAGCATCCGGTCCAGCGTGGCATCATCCGGCCAGCCCGCAAGGTAGTGAATCCCCCCTGCCCGCACCAGTGCCGGCCAGCCATCGGCCGCAGCCTCCACCACCTCGGCCCCGCCTTCCAGCTTTTCGCGCCAGTGCAGGAACTGCCCGCCATGGGCCAAGGGCACGGGCACGTCCGGCGGCAGGCTTTCCACCCGCGCCACCACCGCATCAAGGCCCGGCAGGTTGGGCGGCAGGGGCACAGGGATGGAGAATTCGGCGGTTTTGGAATTTGTACGCGGGCCGATCAGGGACGTGCCTTTGTAGGCCGCCAGTGCCTTTAGCAAAGGTTCCGACAAGGTCGCCACGCCCGGTGCAAGCACCATCTTGTAGCCCGAAAGATCGGCCACATCAGGCGGCAGGATATCCACGTTCAGCCCCGCGCGGCGAAGCGCGCGATAGACGTGGAACACCAGCCGGAAATAGCTGAAATCGCGGCCCTGCGGTTGCGTCTGCCAGGCCCAGGCACTCGCATAGTCAAACACCAGCCCCACATCGCCCCGCGCCGTGCCAGCATCGGGCATGGCCGCCAGTTCCTGCGCCACCTGCCCGGCTACCGCAAAGGCCTGCGCAGGCGCACTGTCAGGGCGCAACAAACCCGCATGCTGCTGTTCCTGCGCAAAGGGTGCCTGCCGCCAGCGGAAATAGCACACGGCTTCGGCCCCATGCGCAAACGCCTCCCACGCCCAGAGGCGGGCCATGCCGGGAAGCGGGTCTGCGTTCCACGGGGCCCAGTTCACGGGGCCGGGTTGCTGTTCCATGATCCACCAACGGCCACGGCCCACGGCGCGGTAAAGATCGTGGTGAAAGGCCTGAAAATCCGGGTCGCCCTGCCGCACGAAGCGGCGCTTGTGTTCGGCGGGCATTTCCAGCCGGTCGGACAGGAACCCAAGCGGGTAGCTGTCCCATGAGGCGATATCAAGGTCGGCCCCCACGGCGTAGTGGTCAAAATCCGTGATGTTGCCCATGTAGTTATGCGCGATGGGCGCAGCAGAGTGTTTGCGGATGATCGTGGTCTGGATGCGGTTGAACGAAACCACCTCATCACTCGCAAACCGCCGGAACGCCATGACATGCGCGGGGTTCGCTTCGGTCACCGTCAGGTTGGGCAGGCCGATGTCATCAAACCGGGCGTATTCCATGGACCAGAAGATGTTGCCCCAGGCCCGGTTCAGCGCATCAGTACTTTGATAGCGCTGCGCGCACCAGTCGCGGAAGGCGCGCAAAGCCGCGGGCGAATAGGACAACACCGTATCATGGCAGGCGTATTCGTTATCTGTCTGCCATGCCGCCACATGCGGGTTCTTGCCATAGCGTTCCGCCATTGCCGTGACGATCTTCGCGCATTCGGCACGGTAGCCCTGATGGCTGAAATCGTAATGCCTGCGCGACCCAAACCCCCGCACGCGCCCCTGTGCATCAACCGCCAGCATATCCGGGTGCCGGTCCAGCATCCAGCGCGGCGGCGTGGCCGTCGGCGTGCCCAGCACCACCTGCAGGCCAGCCTTGCCCAGAGTATCAATCGCGCGGTCCAGCCATGCCCAATCATAGGTGCCGGGCACGGGTTCCATCCGGCTCCACGCGAATTCGCCGATGCGCACCCATGTCAGGCCAAGGGCGGCCATGCGCGCGGCATCCTCGGCCCATTGCGATTCCGGCCAGTGTTCGGGGTAATAACAGACGCCAAGCGTGCGTTTCATAGAATGACCATGGGTTCGGGCACGCCGCGCGCAATGCCTGATGCGGCAAAGGTCATCCCGGCATGCGGATGGGCGGCGCGGTCAGCGGCGGACATGTGCTGCAACGCTGTCGTGCAGAACAGGGTGGAAAGGTCAGGCCCGCCAAAGGCCGGGCAGGATGTATGCGGCGCGTCAAAGCTGACCGTCTGGATCAGGCTGCCGTCAGGCGCGTAACAGGCCACCCGCCCCGCCCCCCATTGCGCGCCCCAGAACCGCCCTTCGCTATCGCAAACCGCCCCATCAGGGTTCAGCCCTTCGGCAGCAAGGTCCAGATAGACCGAAGGCTCGCCCCGTGGCCAGCCATCGGCATCCAGTGCCACGCGCATGACCTGCGCCGTCATCGTATCGGTGAAATGTGCGGTGCGCCCATCGG
>JALOSO010000302.1 GCA_025458385.1 Paracoccaceae bacterium
ATGGCTGGCGCGGGGCCGAGGTTGGCAATATCCTGCGGTTCGAAAAGGACTTTCCGGGCGCGCAGGTGGTGCGGCTGGAACAGAACTACCGCTCCACCGCGCATATCCTTGCAGCGGCGTCGGGGGTGATTGCCGCCAACAAGGGCCGTCTTGGCAAAACCCTTTGGACAGCCGGAGAGGCGGGCCAGAAGGTGCGGCTGATCGGCCATTGGGATGGCGAAGAAGAAGCGCGCTGGATCGGCGATGAGGTTGAGGCGATCCAGCGTGGCACGCGCGGCATGGACCCGGTGGACCTGAACCATCAGGCCATCCTCGTGCGCGCCTCCCACCAGATGCGGGCGTTTGAAGACCGCTTCCTGACCATCGGCCTGCCCTACCGGGTGATCGGCGGGCCAAGGTTCTATGAACGGCAGGAAATTCGCGATGCGATGGCCTATTTCCGGCTGGCAGTTTCGCCGGATGATGATCTGGCCTTTGAACGCGTGGTCAACGTGCCCAAGCGCGGGCTTGGCGACAAGGCCACGGCAGATATCCAGCGAAGCGCGCGCGACGGGCAGGGGGGGCTTTTGTCGGGCGCGCGGGCCCTGCTGGCGCGGGGCGGGATCGGTGGCAAGGGTGCTGGGCAGTTGCGGGCGTTCTGTGACGGGATCGACCGCTGGCATGCGGAGACGTTGAAGCACGACTATGACCATGTGCGGCTGGCCGAGACGATTCTGGAGGAATCGGGCTATACCGAGATGTGGCAGAACAACAAAGACCCGGATTCGCCGGGGCGGCTGGAGAACCTGAAGGAACTGGTCAAGGCCTTGGAGCAATTCGAGAATCTGCAAGGCTTCCTCGAACATGTCAGCCTGATCATGGACAATGAGACGGACGAAGCGGCAGAGAAGATCAGCATCATGACTCTGCATGCGGCCAAGGGCCTTGAATTTCCGGTGGTCTTTTTGCCGGGCTGGGAAGACGGGCTGTTCCCCAGCCAGCGCAGCATGGACGAATCCGGGGCCAAGGGCCTCGAGGAAGAGCGCCGCCTTGCCTATGTGGGCATCACGCGGGCAGAGGAGCTGTGCACGATTTCATTCGCGTCGAACCGCCGGGTTTACGGGCAATGGCAAAGCCAGATGCCATCGCGGTTCATCGACGAATTGCCAGCGGCGCATGTAGATGTGCTGACACCGCCGGGGCTGTATGGCGGCGGCTTTGGCGCGGCGGCGCAGGTTGGCTTTGGCTCGCGGATCGAAGAGCGCGCGACACAGGCCGATGTCTATAACTCGCCGGGTTGGCGGCGCATGCAGGACCGGGCGGGGCAAAGGCCGATGGGCCAGCCGCAGGAAAGCCGCCATGTGGTGATCGATGCGACGGCGGTTTCGGCCTACAGCCGGGGGGACCGGGTGTTCCATGTGAAGTTCGGCTATGGGACAGTGGTGGGGATTGAAGGTGACAAGCTGGATATCCGGTTCGACAAGGCGGGCGACAAGAAAGTGGTGGCACGGTTTGTGGTCGATGCGGACAGCGCGGGGTTCGATGACGACGTACCGTTTTGAGGCGCTATTTTTCCAAGCCTAGGCTCAGCACTGCCAAGTGGTCTTTCTTCGCTTTGCAACCCAGCGAAGAACGACCAGTCGGGAGTGATGAGCGGCCCCTTCCCAAAGCATAACGGATTATGCGCCTGCGGGTTCGGCAAGCGCCTTGATCGCGGTTCCCAGATCAATCGCGCCGTCATACAGGGCGCGCCCCGAAATCGCCCCGGCAATCACGTCTGTATCGCGCAGCGCAACCAGATCGGCCAAAGACGACACCCCGCCAGACGCGATCACGGGAATGGACACGGCGCGGGCAAGGGCCTCGGTCGCCGTGATGTTCGGCCCGGCCATCGCGCCGTCGCGATCAATATCCGTGTAAATGATGGCGGCCACGCCGGCATCCTCGAACTGGCGGGCGAGGTCGGTGACCATGATATCGGTTTCCTCGGCCCAGCCTTTGGTGGCGACCTTGCCCTTGCGGGCGTCAATCCCCACCGCGACCTTGCCCGGATAGGCGCGCGCCGCCTGCCGGACGAGATCGGGGTTTTCGACCGCGACCGTGCCAAGGATGATCCGGGCAAGCCCACGGTCGAGCCAGCGGGCGATGGTGGCCATGTCGCGGATGCCGCCGCCAAGCTGGGCGGGCACGGTGATGGCCTTCAGAATCGCTTCGACCGCCGCACCATTCACCGGCGCACCCGCAAAGGCCCCGTTCAGATCCACCAGATGCACCCAGGCGCAACCTGCATCCTGAAACGCCCGCGCCTGCGCGGCAGGATCAGTGCCGAACACGGTCGCCGCCGCCATATCGCCGCGCAGCAGGCGCACGCAGTTGCCGTCTTTCAGGTCGATTGCGGGATACAGGATCATCGTCACCTCCGGTTGTGCGCGCCGTTTGGCAGGTTCGCGCAGCTTTGCCAAGGGACGCGGCGTCATGCTTGATTGGTGCGTGGGCTGTGCGAAGGATAGCGGCCAAGAACAGGGAGGTTCGATCATGAAGAAACTGCTTTTGGCAACAGCGATGATCTTTGCAGCGGGCGCGGCGATGGCCGATCCGGTGGAAGGCGTATGGAAGACCAAGCCGGACGACAACGGCAACTTTGGCCATGTGCAGGTGTCGGCCTGTGGTGCGGCGTTCTGCGGCGTGCTGATCAAGGCATTCGACGGCTCGGGTGCCGAGATTGAAAGCCCGAATGTGGGCCGCCAGATCATCTGGGACATGGTTGCCTATGGCGACGGTGTCTATGACGATGGCAAGGTCTATTCGCCTGATCGCGACAAGACCTACAACTCGGAAATGCAGCTGAACGGCAATTCGCTTGCGGTCAAGGGTTGTGTTCTGGGTATCTGCCGCGATGGCGGCACCTGGACGCGGGTGAACTGACAGCACTTGGCCGGGCAGCCCCGCAGTGCTGGCCCGGCCTTTGCCCTACTGCCCGATAATGGCTGGCAGGATATGGGCGATCACCGCATCCGCGTTTTGCCGGGCGACTGTGGCATCGGATGAAAGGATGCGGGCGGTGATCAGGTCGCCGTCGCGGATGACAACAATGGTATGGGCGGCCTGATCGCCCAAGCCATAACTGGTGACCCAACCCACGGCAGGGCCAAGATCAAGCCCCTCCAGCCTGCAGGACGGATCGCGCGCCTGACACTGGGCGGCCAACGCATCAAAGGTGGTTTGCCCCGAACGCACGCGGCCTTCGGTGCCATCGGTCTGCCGCCCGGTCTGAATATCAATGATCGGGCCTCCGGCACAATCAAGGCAGATATAGGTGGCGCGGTCGGGTTCTTGCGAAAACTCCCACTGGCCGGGGCTGAAGCGCGTGGTATCGACCGTCAGCGTGGAAAGGTCGCGCAAAAGGCCGCCAGAGCAAAGGACGGTGACAGAATGGCAAGAAGGGCGAAAAGCGTCGGTCTCATGGTTTGGTCTCAATCACGTTGACGTTGTTGTGGAATAGGTCAGGTGCGGCACAAGTTGCACAAGCCGGGCCTGATCAGCAAGAAACGGGTCGCGCCTGTGCTGCGTGTTGACCATAATGTGACCAGACAAGGGAGGCGGGTAATGAAACGTGCAGGCTTGACGGGTGCACCTATCACGGCGGCTGGCCATGCGGTGATGGCGGCCAAGGGGGCGTTTGAC
Source organism: Paracoccaceae bacterium (assembly GCA_025458385.1). GTDB lineage: Bacteria > Pseudomonadota > Alphaproteobacteria > Rhodobacterales > Rhodobacteraceae > JAAFHS01. The sequence goes on from JALOSO010000302.1 coordinate 3,664, forward strand.
GGCGCTTACGGCGTGGTGAGCACGGGAATTGTCTGCGTGGCGGGCTGCCCGGCGCGGGTGCCGCTGGCGCGCAATGTGCTGGTTTACGCATCGGTCGCAGCGGCCGAGGCCGAGGGGTTCCGGCGCTGCAAGCGGTGCCTCAGGTCAGCCGAACACGGACCAGCCGGTTTCGCGCGTCAGGGTCTCGATTGCGGCGGAGCCGAGTTTGGAATTGCCGCGTTCGTTCAGGCCGGGTGACCAGACGGCAATCGAGGCGCGGCCCGGTGCAATGGCCAGAATGCCGCCACCCACACCGGATTTACCGGGCAGGCCCGCGCGGTAGGCAAATTCACCCGACCCGTCGTAATGGCCGCACATCATCATCAGCGCGTTGATCCGGCGCACGCGGGCGGGTGAGACAAGGCGCGGGGCACCGGCTGCGTTCGTCAGGAACCGGCCGGCGCGGGCAAGCTGGGCGCAGGTCATCTCGACGGCGCATTGGTGCACATAGGTGCCGATGGTCAGGGCAGCCGGATTGCGCAGGTTGCCCTCGGCGGCCATGAATTCGGCAAGCGCGATGTTGCGGTGCGCGGTGGCCTGTTCCGATGCGGCAACGGATTTGTTGATGTGGATATCGTCATCCTCGGCGCACATGCGGATGAAGCGTAGCAGCTCGCCCAGCACATCTTTTGGCTGATGGCCGGCCAGCACGGCATCGGTCACAGCGATAGCGCCTGCATTGACAAAGGGGTTGCGCGGAATGCCTTTCTCACGTTCCAGCTGCAGGATGGAATTGAACGCAAGGCCGGATGGTTCGCGCCCGACGCGCTGCCACAGCTGATCGCCAAGGCGGCCAAGGGCGATGGCCAGCATGAAGACCTTTGAGATCGATTGGATCGAAAACGGCACCGCGGCATCACCTGCGGTCAGGGTGGTGCCATCGGGCAGAGAAACGGCGATCGCGAATTGCGCGGGGTCGATCTTGGCAAGTTCGGGGATGTAGGTCGCCACTTGCCCACGGTCGGTGGCCTGCGCGGCGTCATGTTCGATTTGTGCAAGGATGCCCTGCAATCGGGCGATGTCTAGGGCGTCCATTGCAGGAAATTCGCAATCAGGCGCAGGCCTGTGGCCTGCGACTTTTCGGGGTGGAACTGCGTGCCCACCATGTTGTCACGCCCGATGATGGCTGTCACATCCCCTGCATAATCGCAATGCG
>JALOSO010000061.1 GCA_025458385.1 Paracoccaceae bacterium
GGGGCTCGATGAACGCCGCATTGCCGACTTGCTGGGGCAGAAAACCCTGTCCATGGCGCGGCACTATTCGCGCTCTGCCAACCTCGCCGCCAAGAACCGCGAGACCATGGCGACTCTCGAAACCGAGAACGCGCGGCGGGCGCGGATTGTCAAACCTTCCGCCAAAAGCGTCAAACCCGAACCGAAAGGGAAATCGGAATGAAATCAAAACCTAGCGATTTCAGGGATTTAAATGGTGCCCAGAGCCGGAATCGAACCAGCGACACGCGGATTTTCAATCCGCTGCTCTACCAACTGAGCTATCTGGGCACGCTTTGGTGGCCGGGTGATACGATAGGGCGGCGGGGCTGTCCAGAGGGTTTGGGCGGAAATCTTGGGGCCGCGTCGCAGGATATGTCAGTTCGGGCGTGGCGCGTCAGATGGCATATCTGCCGGGCGGTCATCCTCATCTGCGGCGACAGGTATGGTATAGCTTTCATTCAGCCAACGCCCCAGATCAATGTCGGCACAACGGCGCGAGCAGAAAGGCCGGTAGGCCGCAGCCGTGGGCTTGGTGCAGATCGGGCAACTCATGGCAGCACCTGCACCAGCGGAAGACGGTCACGCTTGCGCGTCAACTCATACAAGCCAAGCGTCGTCCACCCCGCCAGATTGACCTCGCCTTCCGTCTTGAATGCGGCCTTCATCACCTGATCCAGAATGCCGCGTTCGCGTTTCGGCATGGGCGCGAAATCGATCACCACCTGCCCGCCAAGCCCGCGCAGGCGCAACTGGCGCGGCAGGTCGCGCGCGGCGGCGATGTTGGCCTTCAACGCGGCGGCGGGGCTGGTATCAGAGCCTGTGTTCACATCGACGGCAACCATGGCACGGGTGGCTTCAATGAACATGCTGCCTTCGCCAAGGTCGACACGCGGCACGCGCAGCGCATCAAGAAGGTCAAGCACACCATTGTTGGCAAAGGTATTCTCGTCCGTCTCTAAGGCATCAGGCGCGGGGTCAAGCCAATCGCGGAAGGCGGTTTCATGCGCCCCTGCCCCCTCGACCAGCAATTCCGGCCCGCCATCCAGATCGGCGCAAACCGCCTCGGCCAGCCCCCGCATGGCGGCGATATCCTCGGCCACCGCATCAGGTTCGGCATCCCAGCAGGCCGAGCGCAGGATCAGGCCCAGCGTTTCCGCGGCACCGGCCATCTGCTGTTGCGCGATGGCATCCAGTTCCGCCCGACGCTCCTCGTCGCGGATCCGGCGGCTGATGTTCAGACCGGGCGCATCGGGCGTGATGATGGCAAAGCGGCTTTTGAACAACAGGCGCACCGTCACCGGTGTGGCCTTGCCCTCCTCGGCGGGCCCCGTGACCTGCACGATCAGCCGTTGGCCGGGTGCGATACCGCTGATCTGGCGCAGAAAACCGTTGCCATGCGGCAGTTTCACAAAAATGCCGCCCTGCCCTTTCATTGGGCGGTCGGCGATGGCGCGGTAAATGGCACCGGGCAGCGGCGCGTCATCGCCGGGATCAACCAACAGGTCCTGCAGTTGGCCATCCACCAGCAAGGCGGCGGCTTGCTGACCATTCACCGCGTCCAGGGCAACAACACGTCCGATCATGCATCTCTCCAGACAGGGTAGCCAGCGGCGGCAAGCAGGCTTGCGGTTTCGGCGACAGGCAGGCCCATGATGCCGGTATAGCTGCCGGAAATCCACGGGATGAAGGCCCCTGCGGCCCCCTGAATGCCATAGGCCCCGGCCTTGCCCTGCCATTCACCACCAGCAAGATAGGCATTCAGTTCCACATCCGACAGGCGTTTGAATTTCACCTGGCTGACGCTGTCTTTTTGCCAAAGGCGGTCGCCCAGACGCAGGGCCACGGCGGTAATCACCTGATGCCTGCGTCCGCCAAGCTTGATCAGAAATTCCGCCGCCTCGCCTGCATCGCGCGGCTTGCCCAGAATGCGGCGGCCAAGGGCGACGGTGGTATCGGCGCACAGCACCAGATCATCCGCACCCGCCTGCACGGCAAGTGCCTTTTCGCGCGCAAGGCGGATGCAATAGGGGCGCGGCAATTCGCCCTTTCCCGGGTCTTCGTTGATATCGGGGGGCAGCACGGCATCAGGCACGACACCCAGCGTCGCCAGCAATTCCAGCCGGCGCGGGCTGCCTGATCCCAAAATCAACCGCAAGGCTGGTTACTTGAAGCGATAGTTTATACGGCCTTTCGACAGGTCATACGGTGTCATTTCCACCTGCACCTTGTCACCTGCCAGAACACGGATGCGGTTCTTGCGCATCTTGCCTGCCATCACGGCGATCAGTTCATGGCCATTATCGAGTTCGACCTTGAATGTCGCGTTCGGCAGGAGTTCCTTGACGACACCGGGGAATTCGAGAATGTCTTCCTTGGCCATGGTCTCTCCAATAGGGTTTCGCCCGCAACAAGGGGTGCAGGCACGCCGCGCCCTATGCGCCCGAAACGGGCGTTTTTCAAGCGAAAACTGCCTGTGCTGTCAATCACCCGCCAAGGCGTGGCCGTTGCCCCCTTGCCGTGGTGCGGCAAAGGGGCAATCGCTCGGTCGGCTACAGGGCCGCCAGTGCGGTTGCAACCGTGCTGGCCATGGGCGTTGTCGGCCGCCCGATCAGGCGTGACAGCGCCTGACCGTCATCCAGCAACGCGCCTTCTGCAGCCTTGGCGTCGCTGTCGGCCAGCACATGGGCGAAACCTTCGGGCAAGCCAAAACCGGTCAGGATTCCCGCATATACTTCGGTTGGCAGGCTGTTGTAGGGGATGCTGCGGCCCGTCTGGCGCGATACTTCCGCTGCCATGTCGGCCATCGTATAGGCGCTGTCACCCGCCAGTTCATAGACCTTGCCCGCATGCCCTGCGCCTGTGGCGACCACGGCTATGGCATCGGCATAATCGGCCCGCGCCGCTGATGCGATGCGCCCGTCACCCGCCGCACCGATCATCGCCCCGGCCGCAAGTGCGGCACCCAGGGAACCGGTGTAATTCTCGGTATACCAGCCATTGCGCAGGATTGTCGTCGGCAGGCCGGATGCGGCCAGTGCGGCCTCGGTCGCGATATGATCCTGCGCCAGCAACATGGGCGACGCCGCACCCTTCAGGATCGAGGTATAGATAATGCGCCCAACGCCAGCGGCCTTGGCCGCCGCGATGACCTTGGCATGCTGGCCTGCGCGATCGTCAAAGTCATTCGATGAAATCAGCACCAGCACACTGACGCCTTGCAGGGCGGCAGTATCGGGTGCGGTGTAATCAAATCTGCGCACGGGCACGCCCAGATCGGCCGCTTTCTGCGGATTACGGACAAGTGCAATCGGGGCGGCACCCCGTGCGACAAGGGCGGCAACCGCAAGGCGGCCAAGCTGGCCAGTGGCGGCGGTGATGGCGATGGACATGGGTTTGATCCTTTGTGAAACGATGATGGCTTGTGACTTACGCCTTTACTTACGAAACGGAAGTACCTACATTTTTGTTAGTGTTAGACAGGGGTGCACATGACACGTGCGGAACAGGCAGCCGCCCTTTTGCGGCAGTTCGAGACTGGCAATGTGATGGTGGCCGAATGCCCGTCGCGCATGGTGTTGCAGCACGTGACCAGCCGTTGGGGCGGGCTGGTGATGATTGCGCTGCAAACGGGCACACACCGCTTCAGCACGTTACGGCGCAGGGTGGGCGGTGTCAGTGAAAGGATGCTGGCACAGACCCTGCAACTGCTTGAGGCAGACGGTCTGGTGCGGCGTGTGGCATTTGATGTGGTGCCGCCGCATGTTGAGTACAGCCTGACACCCCTTGGAGAGGATGTGGCAAGTCACGTCGTGCAACTTGCCGGTCTGATCGAGAAAAATCTTCCGACGATTATGGCGCATCGCCTGACAAAGGCCGCTTGAAAAGCCAATATCTCAGGTCTGGGCCGGGCCGAACCTTGCTTCCATCCGGTCCCTGATCTGATCCCTTGCCTGCCGATAGGCCTGCAACTTGGCCTCGCGCGATTCGCCCAAACCCGTTGGGTCAATGATCGGCCAGTATTCGACATTGAGGTGATAGAACCGGGTCAATTCCAGCGCGAGGCGTTGGCTCGCGGGCGACAGGGCGACGATCAGATCAAATTGCGACAAGTCATCGCCCCATTGCTCCATCTCGTCAAACGACCGCGAGCGGTGGCGCGACAGTTCGATCCCCAGTTCATTGCAGACCGCCACGGAAAAGCCGTCGATCTCCATGTCGTTGCGCACGCCCGCCGATTGCACATAGGCGCGTTGGCCGTAAAGTTTCTTCATCAACCCTTCGGCCATGGGCGAACGCACGGCGTTATGATCGCAGCAGAACAGCACCGATTGGGGGAAATCCGCCACCATCAGCCCCAGTGCAACACGCAGATCAGTGTGAACAGGCGGCGGGCGGTGTCGATATCCACATCAGCCTTGCCTTCAAGGCGTTCCTGCAACACGCGCGCGCCTTCGTTGTGAATGCCACGGCGGGCCATGTCGATGGCCTCGATCTGGCTGGGCGGCAGGCGTTTGACAGCGTCGAAGTAGGATTCGCAAATCTGGAAGTAATCCTTCACAACCTGCCGGAACGGGCCAAGCGACAGGATGAATTCGGTGATCTTGGTGGCGTCTTCTTGCGCGACGTCAAACACCAGCCGCCCGTCACGGATGGCCAGCTGCAGGCGGTAAGGGCCGGGCGGCGGGGTGCGGTCACCCTTGGCAGGAAGCGCAAAGGAATTGTCTTCCAGAAGATCGAAGATGGCAACGCGGCGTTCCTGTTCGATCTCGGGCGTCGGGCGGGCCAGCCCGCGTTCGTCAATCTCGATATGGCAAAGGCGGGTCATGCAGGGGTCCTTCCGGGCTGTCGCCCGTGATGCCAAAGGCCTTGGCTTTCGGCAAGGGGTTATCCAACCCGCGTGCCGAGGACGATGATTTCGGGGCTTTCAGGGGCAAAGGCCGACAGGTGCCAATCGCCATGCAAGTGGGTGACGGTCAGGCCCGCGGTGGCGCAGCCGGCAGCAATGGCGGCCATGGCGCGGGTATCATCGGACCAGCCATAGGCAAGGTCATCGTGACGCGCAAAGGTGGCGTCAGCGTACAGCGCCTCTGGCGCGCGCCTAGCCATTCAACCGGTCAAGTCTTGCCCGCACGCTCAACCCATGCGCCGTCAGGCTTTCGCTGCCAGCCAGCGTTTCGGCGGCGGGGCCGATGGCCTTCAGCGCCTCGGGTGTCATGCGGGCCATGGTGGTGCGCTTCATGAAATCGAGCACCGACAGGCCCGAGGAAAACCGCGCGGAACGCGCCGTCGGCAGCACGTGGTTGGGGCCGCCGACATAGTCGCCGATCGCCTCGGGCGTCCAGGCGCCAAGGAAGATCGCCCCGGCATGGGGGATTTTCTGTGCAAGGTCATCAGGCTGGTCAGTCAGGATTTCAAGGTGTTCGGGGGCAATCCTGTTGGCGAGCGCGGCGGCCTCGTCCAGTGACCGCACGGTGATGATGGCCCCGTTCTTCTCCCAGCTTTCGCGCGCAATGGCCGCACGCGGCAGCGTGGCGCACAGACGGCTGACCGCCTGCGCGACCCGCGCAGCCAACGGCGGGCTGGTGGTGATCAGGATGGATTGCGCCGAAACATCGTGTTCCGCTTGGGATAGAAGGTCCAGCGCGATCCAATCGGGGTCATTATCGGCATCGGCAATCACCAGAATTTCCGAAGGCCCGGCGATCATGTCAATGCCAACACGACCAAAGACGCGGCGCTTGGCGGCAGCGACCCAGGCATTGCCGGGGCCGGTGATCTTGTCGACGGGCGCGATGGTTTCGGTGCCATAGGCCATGGCCGCAATCGCCTGCGCACCACCGATACGGTAGATGGTTTCAACGCCCGCCAGACGTGCGGCATAGATCACCGCCGGGTTCACCGCCCCGCCGGGGGTGGGCGCGCAGATGATCAGGCGTTCGACGCCCGCCACCTGCGCAGGGATCGCGTTCATCAGCACGGATGAAGGGTAGCTTGCGGTGCCACCCGGCACATAAAGGCCAGCGGCGGAAACAGCCGTCCAACGCCAGCCCAGCGTGGCGCCGGTGTCATCCTGCCAGCTTTCATCCATGGGCCGTTGCCGTTCGTGATAAGCGCGGATGCGCGCAGCGGACAGGTCCAGTGCCGCCCGCGTCTCGGCTGGCACAGCCATGCAGGCAGCAGCGATTTCGGCGGGAGAAAAGGCCAGCGAGGCAGGCGTCAGATCAAGCCGGTCGAATTTGGCCGTCAGATCAATGACAGCGGCATCACCGCGGGCACGCACATCGGCGATAATGGCGGCCACGTCGCGGTCCACATCTTCGGATTCCTCGCGCTTCATGCCAAGCAGGGCGTCAAAGGCCGCGGCAAAGCCTGTGTCGTTGGCATCAAGGAACATGGGCATGACGGCTCTCCTGCTTTGGGCGCCCAGATAGCGCGACGGGGGGGCAGCCTCAAGCGCCAAGGGCGCCTACAAATTTTCGTCGAAAATTTGTGGTGACCGGCAAAGGAACACGAATTTTCGACGAAAATTCGTGGGCGGCGGTCAAACCGGGTGCTGCGGCGCCTTACCGGATGGCGCGCGGTAGGGGCGCGTGACATCGGTCAGCGTCAGATCGAGCGTCTCGACGCGCAACGCCACGGCACCGTCGCCGGCCAATGTCAGCGTCAGCACCCCTGCCCCATCCTCGCCCGGCGCAAAATCCAATGTCAGCAAGGACAGCACGGTATCCTTTTCGCCCCGGTCAATCCCTTGCGTCTGCACGCCCAGCACATCCTGCACCACCAGCAGGCTTTGCACCCGTTCGAACGCCCGGTTCTCGCGCGCCGCCGCCGCGCGGTCCTCCCAGCGGAACCGATTGAGCAGCAGCGCAAACTGCCGCCGTTTCGCATCCCTGCGCATTTCGGTGATCGGAAAGACCGCATCCTGCAACAGCGCCGCCATCACCGGCACGTCATCCGGCGCTTGCGCGATCATCCGCAGCGGGCGGTCATCCCCATCCTCGAACCGCGCATCCGTCATCCGGCAATCCGCTCAATATGCGCGCCGCAGGCCCGCAGCTTTTCCTCAACCCGCTCATAGCCGCGATCAAGGTGGTAGACGCGGGAAACCACCGTTTCCCCCTCAGCCGCCATCGCCGCAAGGATCAGGCTGACGCTTGCCCGCAGGTCCGTTGCCATCACCCGCGCGCCTTTCAGACGGTCCACGCCCGTCACCGTCGCCGTGCCGCCATGCACATCAATGCGCGCGCCCATCCGGATCAGTTCAGGCGCGTGCATGAAGCGGTTTTCAAAAATACGCTCTTCCAGCACCGACACCCCATCCGCCGTGCACAAAAGCGCCATCATCTGCGCTTGCAGGTCTGTCGGGAAACCCGGGAAAGGCTCGGTCACCACATCCACCGCTGAGACCCGGCCATTGCGGCGCGAAACCTTCAGCCCGCGCTCTGTTTCCATCACATTCACGCCCGCCGCATCCAGCTTTTCGCAGAAAGCGCCTACAAGGTCGATCCGCCCGCCCAGCAGCTCCACCTCACCGCCGCAGATTGCAGGGGCCAGCATATAGGTGCCAAGTTCAATGCGATCTGTCACCACCGGGTGCGTCGCCCCACCCAGCCGGTCCACGCCCTGAATGGTGATCGTGCTTGTCCCCTCACCTTCAATCTGCGCGCCCATGCGCCGCAGGCAGCGCGCAAGATCGGCAATCTCGGGCTCTCGCGCCGCGTTGTTCAGAACAGTTGTGCCCTTGGCCAAAGTCGCCGCCATCAGCGCGTTTTCGGTCGCGCCAACCGACACGAAGGGGAAATCCACCACCGCGCCTTTAAGACGCCCCCCCGGCGCCTTGGCATGCACATAGCCATCGCGCAGGTCCAACGCCGCCCCCATCGCCTCCAGCGCCTTCAGGTGCAGATCCACCGGCCGCGCGCCAATTGCACAGCCGCCCGGCAAGGACACAACCGCATGGCCATCGCGCGCGAGCATGGGGCCAAGCACAAGGATCGACGCCCGCATCTTGCGCACGATGTCGTAATCCGCCGTGTGGTTTGTGATGGCATGGGATGACATGGCAAGCACAAGGCCATCTTGCAAGCTTGCAACTTCCGCGCCCAAAGACTGCAAAAGCTGCGTCATCGTGCGGATGTCCGACAAACGCGGCGCGTTGGTCAGCGTCAGCGGTTCCTCGGACAACAGCGTTGCCGGCATCAGCGTAAGGCAGGCATTCTTTGCCCCCGCAATCGGGATCACCCCGTTCAGTGCGCCATTGCCCTTGACCAGTATCGAATCCATCTGCCCCTTATGCCCCCGTATCGTCGTGTTTTTGTGCCCGGATTTTCGCTTGCGCCTTGCGGCGTGCCATATTGGCCTTCAATGCCGCCTTCAACCGCTCTTCGCGGATTTCGGCGGCCGTGCGCTGCCCTTTGGCCTTTGGTTTCGCGGGTTGCTCTGTCATTCCCATGGTTCATAGCGCAGGGCTGCCACAGGGTCCAGCGGGGCGACGTTTCCCCCCTTGCGCGGGGTGGGATTTGCCGCTATCCCGCCGCGCAGCGCTGCAGTAGCTCAGTGGTAGAGCACTCCCTTGGTAAGGGAGAGGTCGAGAGTTCAATCCTCTCTTGCAGCACCATCCCCCCTTTTTGTCCCGGCACAGGCGGATGCTTCGGCCAGCGGTTCAGCGTTGCAGCAACGGCATGATCTGCGCAGGGTCATAGTTTGCGCCGCAGGTCACGATGGCAACGGATTTGCCGCGCAACTTCGGCGCAACCTGCAGAAATCCTGCAAGGGCAAGGGCCGCAGCCCCTTCGACAATCTGGTTTTCTTCATGCGCAAAGGCCCGCAGGGCGGTGGTGATTTCAGCCTCGGAACAGTCAATCAGATGGTCGATCACGGCGGTGGCAATGGGCAAGGTCATGGCGTCCGTATCCATGCCCCCGGCGCAGCCATCGGCCAGCGTATCAAGATGCGGCACATCGTGCACCGCCCCCGTGCGGATCGCGGCGGCAAGGGCGGCAGAGGCGATGGCAGAGACGCCATAAACCCTGGTCGCAGGGTTGGCGGCCTTCAGAACCGCGCCGATGCCACTGACCAGGCCGCCACCGCCAAGACTGATGAAGACGGCGTCGAGATGGGCGTGCTGGGCCAGCATTTCGACACCCGCTATTCCCTGGCCGGCAATGATATCGGCGTCGTTGTAAGGCGAGATATAGGGAATGCCGCGTTCACGGCTTACGCCTTGCGCATGCGCCTCGGCCAGCCCGGAATCCGCGCCATGGATGATGACCTCGGTGCCATAACTGCGAATGCGGGCGAGTTTGGCCGGCGAGACGGTTTCGGGCAGCACGACCGTCAGCTTGGCCCCGGTGCGCTGCGCTGCATGGCTGCACGCAATGCCATGATTGCCGGAAGAGGCTGTAATGGCCTGTGCGCCCTGCCCCAGCAATGCCAGTTTATGCGTCGCCCCGCGCAGTTTGAATGACCCGGTGTGCTGAAAATTCTCGGCCTTGAAATACAGGTCAACGCCCAAACGCGCCCCGATGGCCCGCGAAGGCAGAAGGGGCGTTTCGTAGATCAGCCCACGGATGCGGGCATGCGCCGCATGGGCGCTTGCGGCAGTCTTGGCAATCAAGGTCATGTCAGGCCTTTAAGGGTGCATATCCATCAAGGCTGAGGTCGCGCACTTGGCACAAAAGTTCAATCATCTGTTTCGCGCAATGCGCCATAAGAATGCGGCCTTTTTCAGCGGATGCAAGATGCGCCTCACCCACCACACCATGGGGGTTCAGATCTTTCGACACCCAGCCAAGGCTGACCGGGCCGGTGGGCGGAACAGGCGCGGTCTCAGCGGTTGAGCGGAAATCCTGCGCGAGGGCCATATCCACCAGGTCAGGCCGATGCGCCAGCATGACAGATGTTTCCGCATCGCCGCCATGAATGCCAAAGCGGTCTTCCTGCGCTGAAAACAGCCCCGCGGGCGCGCCAAAGCTGGCCCATTGCGCCTTGACGGCAATCATGCCCGCCTGCACCCGCAGCTCGCGCGACAGGATCGAAATCAGGTCCAGGTTACCGCCATGGCTGTTGATGATGACAATCTTGCGCACACCCGCACGCGCCACCGACAGGCCAATCTCGATCCAACTGCGCAGCGCCGCTTCCCAACCCAGCGTCAGCGTGCCCGCCGCCCAAAGATGTTCGTTTGATTTCCCCACCGCCTGCACCGGAAGGATGCGGATATCAAGGTCATCGGGGCACTGCCCCCGCAAGGCCCCCAGCATCGCCTCGGCAATCATCAGATCCACGCCCACGGGCAGATGCGGCCCGTGCTGTTCGATGGCCGCTGTCGGCAGAATGGCGATCGTCCGGGCGGGATCAATCTGGGCGAATTCCGGCGCGCGGTATTCGGCCCAGTCAAACCGCCTGCTCATTCCGCTGCCTCGGCCTGCATCATGGATGGCAGTTCCACCGGCACCGCACGCCCGATCAGCTTGTCCATCTGGCGCGCCACCCGCTGCAGATGCGCCTGCCGGCTTGCCTCGGTACTGCTGTCCATCAGGAAATGGGCCGCAAAGGCCGTCCGTTTGCGCGGCGCGCACAAAAAGCCCACCCCCCGCATCAGCGTACGCTTGCCAGGCGATCCGATGATCGCCGTCAACCAGCGGCTGGCCCCGCAGGTGGTGAACACGCCCAACCGCTGGATATGCCGCAGGCCCGGCCGGATGTTCCTGTGATCGGCATCCGGCATCAGAAACGCCACATCCGGCAGCATCACCCGGTCAAGCCAGCCCTTCAGAATGGCAGGCAGGCCATACCACCATGTGGGATAGACAAACACCAGCGTATCGCACCAGCGCAGGTCATCCACGGGTTTCTGCACCGCAGCCGTATTGTCCGGGCAGGTCAGATAGCCTTCCCATTCCTGCGGCGTCAGGATCGGCTGGAACCCTTCGCGGTACAGATCATGCAGGCGCACCTCTGCCCCGGCGGCCTTCAGTTTCTGCAGGACAAGGGTCTTGATCGCGGCGTTGAAACTGTCGGGTTTCGGGTGACAATACACCACAAGTGCGCGCATTTTCAAAAATGCTCCATCTCGCGTTGCACCTGTGCAAGATAGCGCAGGCGCCCGGCCTCGGTCACACGATTCATGTCGTGCAGGGCCAGATACCGCATTTTATCAGGCCGCGCGCAAAACCATAAGGCCCTTTTGATCACACGCGCCGGGGGGTTGCCCGCCAGCCACGCGCGCCACTTCGTCGCACCATAGGTCGTCACTGCCGCCATCTTGCGGATATGCGTCAGCGCGGGCGCAACCATGCCCTGATCCAGTACGAAACTGACACCGGGGATGAAAACCCGGTCGAAATAGCCCTTCAGGATCGCCGGAAAGCCAAAGTTCCACACCGGAAAGACCATGACCAGCGCTTCCGCCGCGCGCAAGCGGTCGACATAGCCCTGCACCGGCCCGCAATTGGCGGGGATCGACTGATAGTTGCGGCGTTCCTCGGCCGTCAGCACCGGATCAAAGCCTTCGGCATACAGATCGCACAGGTCCACCTCCCAACCCCGCTTGGTCAGGGTTTCGACAACCACGGCCTTCAGCGCCGATGAAAAGCTTTCCTCGCAAGGATGCGCAAACAGCACCAGCACGCGCGTCATCGCCCTGCCCTTTCAATGTCGCACAAATATCCACGGGGGGGCGCGCAGCGCGGGGGGCAGTCAGCCCCCCTGCAACGCCCGCCACTCATTCCGCCGCCTGCAGTTTTGGATAGGCATACATCTGCGCATAGCCCCAGTCCGGATCATCCCAGGCAATCATCTTGCCGGGGTTCAGCAAGCCCTTCGGGTCCGCCTCGCGCTTGAAGGCCAGCTGGTGCCCATCCACCGATTGCCGCCCGCCCTCCTCCAGCGTGTAACGGTGCGGGTTGAAGACCATGCAGCCCATCGCCTCATGCGCGCGGATGATCTCGTCCAGCCGCGCCTCGGATGAAAACCGCACCAGCGTCAGCCCCGCGAACATGATCCGGCCATTCTCGCGCATGGCTTCCAGATGCTGCATCAATTCCCCCGGAAAGGCCGCGCGAATGGCGGCGATCTTTTCCGCATAATCCCCCGGCGCATAGCGCACCTGCAGATAGGTGATCGACGCATCCACCTTCAGCGCGCGCAGGGTCGTGTGGTTCCAGCCGTATTCGAACACCGGGCCGGGTTCGCGCGGCCAGTGGGTTTCGTCACTGCGGTAAATCACCTTTGCCCCCGCATGCCGCGCGGTAAAGGTCAGGAACCCGTCCATCGCATGCGGGGCAATCATCAGGCCCACCAGATG
>JALOSO010000062.1 GCA_025458385.1 Paracoccaceae bacterium
GAAATAGCGCGCGGCCTCCAGTTCCGCCGTCAGCACGTTCGCATCATAATCCGTCAGGCCAAAGTCGCCCATGAAGCGCGCCTTTTTGGCATCCGGCAGTTCCGGCATCCGGGCCGCAATGTCATCGACCCAGGCCTGTTCAATCTCCAAGGGCAGCAGGTCCGGGCAGGGGAAATAGCGGTAATCATGCGCTTCTTCCTTGGACCGCATGCTGCGGGTTTCGTTGCGGTCCGGGTCATAGAGGCGGGTTTCCTGCACGACCGCGCCACCATCCTCGATGATCGCGATCTGGCGCCGCGCCTCAACATCAATCGCCAGCTGGATGAACCGCATGGAGTTCATGTTCTTGATCTCGCAGCGCGTGCCCAGATGCGAAAAATCCTGCGTTTCCTGATACTTCTCATACTGGCCCGGGCGGCAGACCGACACGTTCACATCCGCCCGCAGGTTGCCGTTCTGCATGTTGCCATCGCAGGTGCCAAGATAACGCAGGATCTGGCGGATCTTTGCCACATAGGCCGCAGCCTCCTCGGGGCCGCGGATATCCGGGCGGCTCACGATCTCCATCAGCGCCACGCCCGTGCGGTTGAAATCCACGAAGGACATGGCCGGGTCCATGTCATGAATGGATTTGCCTGCATCCTGTTCCAGATGGATACGCTCCACCCGAACCCGGCGCGCCACGCCGGGGGACATGTCAACGATCACCTCACCCTCACCCACGATCGGGTGATAAAGCTGGCTGATCTGATAACCCTGCGGCAGGTCAGGGTAGAAGTAATTCTTGCGGTCAAAGGCCGACACAAGGTTGATCTGCGCCTTCAGGCCAAGCCCGCTGCGCACGGCCTGTTCCACACAAAATTCATTGATCACCGGCAGCATGCCCGGCATGGCGGCATCCACCATGGCCACATGGCTGTTGGGTTCCGCGCCAACACCGGTAGAGGCGCCGGAAAACAGCTTGGCGTTACTGGCCACCTGCGCATGAATTTCCATGCCGATGACCAGTTCCCAGTCATGCTTTGCCCCGGCAATCACCTTGGGGACGGGTGCGGTAAAGGTCAGGTCCAGCATCGAAATTCTCCGGTTTGCCCTGCTTCTTTAGGCATCCCGCCCCGCACGGGCAAGGCCCCGTGGGCCCAAGCCATGGGCAAAACCCCGCCGATCTTCGCCATTTCCACGCCCATCGGGTTGCAAGACTCGGCGCGACACGAAAGACCGACATCGTTGCGCCGTGGGGGTGCGGCGCGGCCAGATGGTGAAAAGATGCGTTTTTCGATGGTGATTGCAGGCCTGTTCGGCCTTGCCTTGGCGGGCTGCGTCCAGCCTTCGACAGCAACCGTGACAGAACCTGAGGCCTTGCCGCTGATGCGGTGGGATCACCGGGCCGAGGCCGATCAGTGGACCGAAGCCACGCTGGCGACCGTTGCACAATATGATGCGGCACTGGCCGGACGCGTGCCCGCCGATGTGGCGGCATGGTGCCCCGGATATGAAAGCGCCAGTCTGGAAGAACGCCGCGCTTTTTGGGTGGCCATGTTTTCGGCGCTGGCCAAGCATGAAAGCACCTGGAACCCGGCCGCCGCAGGTGGCGGCGGGCGCTGGATCGGCCTGACACAGATTTCCCCTGCCACCGCACGCCAGTATGACTGTGAGGCGCAATCCGTGGCTGCGCTGAAGGATGGCACGGCAAACCTTGCCTGCGCCGTGCGCATCGCCGCGGCCCAGGTCGGGCGCGATGGTCTTGTGGCCGGGGGGGGCAACCGCGGCATGGGGCGCGACTGGGCACCCTTCCGGGCCGCGTCAAAGCGGGCCGATATGGCCGGCTGGGTCAGCGATCAGGCCTATTGCCAGCGGGATCTTTGAACGGGGCTGCCATCCCTGCGGGGGGTTGACCCCCTCGGGATGGCATTGCCATGGACCGATCGGCAGCCTTGCGCTGCGTTGATAGCGCCGCGTGGATATTTATGCTCGGTTGAAAGGCTGATGCCTGCGTGATGCCCTTTCAATGTCGTCCAAATATCCTCGCCGAAGGCCCTGCCGTGGGGCCAGTCACAGTTTGTAGATGTATTTCACCTCATCCAGCGCATCGCCTTGCTGGGGGGACATCACGCCTGCATGCGCATCAACCACGTCGCGCAACAACAGCATCAGTGCGTCAAACCCGCCCTGCCCTTCCATCTTCTGCAACTTGCGCACCAGCCGGGTAAAGCCAGGCTGCGCCCCCTGGCTTTCGGTCACCAGCCAGCGGCCAAGGATCACGGCTTCCTGCGCCTTGTCATGCGCCATGTCACGGCGCGACTGCAGGCTGCGGATCAGGGCATCCTGCGCCTCGGCCGAGGGCAGCCCGCCCAGTTCCAGAAAGGCGATTGCCGCACCGGCATAGGCGACATCAGCATCATCCAGGCTTTCAACCGGATGCATGTTGCCGCGCCGTCGAAAGCCGAAACGCCGGGCCGCCGCGGCCACGTCCGAGGCGACACCTGCCAGTTCGCGCGTGACATCCGCCGCATTGCGGGCGCGTTGGGCCCAGAAATAGGCGGCCCCGATCAGGGCGAGAAGACCAAGAAGAAAGGGCATTGCTGAACCTCGGATAACTGAAACACCAATACTGAAGCGGTGCCATGGCAAAAGCATGGCGTCAATTGCCAGCCGCGCGCATGCGGCCGGCCATTTCGCCCAGATCGCGGCTGATCCCCGGCATGGCCAGTATCGCATCCAGCGCCGCGCGCGCCTGCGCCTTGCGCGCCGCATCATAGCGCGGCCAAGTTTCAAACGCCGTCGACATGCGCGCGGCGGTCTGCGGGTTGACCGGGTCAAGCTGCATCAGCCAGTCGGCCACGAAACGGTAGCCCGCCCCATCGGCGCGATGAAAGCCTGCATGATTGGCCGCCGCCGCCCCGATGACGGCGCGAAAACGATTGGGGTTACGCCAGTTGAAAGCAGCATGTCCGGTCAATGCCTGCGCCGTCTCGACCATCTGTGCGGGCGTGGCAAAGGCGATCTGCAGCGCGAACCACTTGTCCATCACATGCGCATTGCCCGCCCAGCGTTGGCCGAAACGCAGGACGGCATCCTGCCCCGCCCCGATATCAAGCAGGCAGGACAGGCCTGCCACCTCATCCGTCATGTTGTTGGCGGTCATGTACAGGCGCTGCGCCGCCACCCCGGAATCGACCAGCGACAGATAGCCCACACAGGCGCTGCGCAGCGCCCGCCGTCCGGCGGCCCGCGCATTCGCGCTGAACGGCCCCGGTTCGGCCAGGGCCGCCACAAGCCCCGGCAGCATCGGCGCCAGATGCTGTGCAATTGCCCGGCGGGCCGACCGGCGGGTCGCATGGATGGCATCCGGATCAGGCACCTGCCCGGCTGCGGCCAGCGTCTGGGCCATATCGTCCTCGGTTGGCAGGCGCAGACACAGTGCGCGGAACGCCGGATCAAGCGTTTCATCACGCAACATCGCCTCAAGCGCCATCAGCCAGTCCGGCCCCGGCTGTGCCCCATGCTGCACCATCGCCAGCAGGACATCGCGCGCCAGTTGCCGCCCGGCCTCCCACTTGTTGAAAGGGTCTGTGTCATGCGCCAGCAGAAACGCCTGTTCTTCTGGGCTGACGGCACGGTCAAGCATCACAGGCGCCGAAAACCCCCGCAGGACAGAGGGGACAGGCCGCGCAGCCAACCCCGTGAATTCAAAGCGCTGTTCGTCCGCCGTCATCTCAAGCACCGTGGTCGGAACCACCTCATCCCCATTCGGGTTGAGCAGACCCACCGCAATCGGTATGACCTTTGCCCCCTTGTCGGGTTGGCCCGGCGTTGCCGGGTTGTCCTGCCGGAAGGTCAGCCCATAGGTGCCATCGGCCCAATCCTCGGCCACATGCAGCCGCGGCGTGCCCGCCTCGGCATACCAGCGCTTGAATTGCGTCAGGTCGCGCCCGGTGGCGTCTTCAAACACGCGCAGCCAATCCTCGATTGTCGCGGCATCGCCATCGTGCCGTTCGAAATACAAGTCCAGCGCGCGCGCATAGCCCTGATCGCCCACAAGCCGACGCAGCATGCCGATGACCTCGGCCCCCTTTTCATAGATCGTCGCGGTGTAGAAATTGTTGATCTCGACATAGCTTTCAGGCCGCACCGCATGCGCCAGCGGCCCCTGATCCTCGCGGAACTGGCGCGCCCGCAGCATCAGCACATCCTCGATGCGCTTGACCGCGTGGCTGCGCATGTCGCCCGAAAACTGCTGGTCGCGGAACACCGTCAGGCCTTCCTTCAGGCAAAGCTGGAACCAATCACGGCAGGTGATGCGGTTTCCCGTCCAGTTGTGAAAATACTCATGCGCGATGATGGCCTCGATGCGCGCATAGTCGTCATCCGTCGCCGTCTCCGGGCTGGCCAGCACGAACTTGGCGTTAAAGATGTTCAGGCCCTTGTTCTCCATCGCGCCCATGTTGAAGTCATCAACGGCCACAATGTTGAAGACGTCCAGATCATATTCACGCCCATAAACCTGTTCGTCCCAGGTCATCGACCGGATCAGGCTGTCCATCGCATAGGCGCAGCGCCCTTCATCACCCGGACGCACCCAGATGTTCAGGTCGACCTTGCGCCCTGATGCTGTGGTAAAGCCCGCTGCATGCGCCACAAGGTTGCCCGCCACCAGCGCAAACAGATAGGCCGGTTTCGGCCATGGGTCATCCCATTCCGCCCAGCCGGGGCCAGAGGCCACCGGGTTGCCGTTGGACAAAAGCACAGGCAGATCACCTTCAATGCGCACATGAAACCGCGCCATCACGTCAGGCCGGTCAGGATAAAAGGTGATCTTGCGAAAGCCCTCGGCCTCGCATTGCGTGCAATACATGCCGTTTGACATATAAAGCCCCTCCAGCGCCGTATTCGCCGCCGGTGCGATTTCCACCTCTGTCTCCAGCACAAAGGCCCCGTCCGGCAGCAACGCCACGGGCACCGTCAGCCCCGTGTCATCGGGCGTTGCCGCGACTGCGGCCCCGTTGATCCGGCAGGCGAGCAGCCGCAGCCCCTCACCATCCAGCCGAAGGTCATGCCGCCCGGCGCGCGCGGCATTCGGTGCCATCTCCAGCCGTGCAGCCACGCGTGTGGCCACAGGATCAAGCCGGAAGGTCAGCGCCACCTTGCTGAGGATGTAGGGATAGGGCTGGTAATCCTTCAGATGGATCGCGCGCGGCTGGCTGGTCATGGTCGTCTCCTTATTCCCGCACCAGACTATGCCAGCCCGCGCCCGTTGCAAGGCGGCAATCCGCCCGCCGTTACAACCCACGCTTGCATGTCTGCGCTGTACCCATATGCTTTCGCCTATGCCGCCGCGCCCCGCCACATCAGCCGATATTCCCATGCTCGCCCGCCTGCATGTGGCCGCATGGCGCGAAACCTATACGGGCCTTCTGCCCGATGCCGAGATTGACCGCGCCAGCAACCCCACCGCGCGGCAGGTGCAATGGGCGCGGATCATCGCCAACCCAAAGGTGCGCAGCTTTGTACTGGATGATCTTGGCTTTGCCTGCATCGGGCCGCAACGGTTTGCCGACATGCAGGTGAAAGGGTTCACCGAAGAATTGCTATCGATCTACCTCCTGCGCATCGGCCAGGACCGGGGGCATGGCCGCGCCCTGCTGCGCGCAACCCTTGGCCCCGCACCATTGCCGCTGACCGCCCGCGCGCTGACCGCGAACACCCGCGCCTGCGGGTTTTATACGCATCTGGGCGGCCAGCCACTGGGCCTGCAGGACGATCAGATCGGCGATGTCGTGGTGACCGAACAGGTCTTTGCCTGGGATCAGCCCCGCCTGCTGCTGGACCTGCCCCTGCGCTGATCTGCCCGCCTTGAACACCCGCTCCACCACAACATCTTTACCTTTCCCGCAACCCATGGCACCAGATGTTCCATGAATGTTCTTCTGTGGTTCAAGCGCGATCTGCGCATTCATGACCATCCCGCCCTGGCACTTGCGGCCGGTCTTGGCCCCGTCTTGCCGCTTTACATCGTTGAGCCGGATTACTGGCAACTTCCCGATACCGCTGCCCGCCAATGGGCGTTTACCGCCGAATCCCTTGCTTCCCTGCGCGTTGATCTGGGGGCCCTTGGTGCCCCCCTCATCATCCGCACCGGTGATGCCGTCGAAACCATTGCCCGCCTGACCCGCGATCACCAGATCAGCCGGATCATCAGCCATGAGGAAACCGGCAACCTCTGGACCTATGCGCGGGATCGCCGCGTGGGTGCCTGGGCCCGCGCACATGGCGTCCAGTGGACCGAACTGCCGCAATCCGGGGTCATCCGCCGGCTTGCCCATCGCGATGGATGGGCAAAGGCGCGCGACACCTTTACCGAAACACCACAGGCTGCGACGCCCCTTGCCCTGCACCCGCTGACCAGCCTTGAACCCGGCCCCATCCCCACGGCCCGCGCCCTGCGCCTGCGCCCCGACCCCTGCCCTCACCGCCAGACCGGCGGGCGCACATTGGCCGAAGCCACGCTGCAGTCTTTCCTCCAATCCCGCGCTGCCCCCTACCGCACCGCCATGTCATCCCCCCTGACGGGTGAGCGTGCCTGCTCGCGCCTCTCGCCTTTCCTTGCCACGGGAACCCTGTCCGTGCGTGAGGTCGCCCAAGCCACCGCGCAGCGCCAATCCGAACGCGCCTATGGCTTTGGCGCGTCACTCTCCAGCTTTCAGTCCCGCCTGGCATGGCGCGACCATTTCACCCAGAAACTCGAGGACCAGCCCTCCATCGAAACCCGCTGCCTGCATCCCGCAACCGAGGGCCTGCGCCCCCGAACGCCAGACCAAACCCGCCTGCACGCATGGCAGTTGGGCGAAACCGGCCTGCCCTTCCTTGATGCCTGCATGCGCTACCTTGCCGCCACCGGCTGGCTGAACTTCCGCATGCGCGCCATGGTCATGGCCACCGCTTCTTACCACCTATGGCTCGACTGGCGCGCGACAGGCCCGCTCCTTGCCCAAAGGTTCACCGATTATGACCCCGGCATCCACTGGCCGCAGGTCCAGATGCAATCCGGCACTACCGGCATCAACACGCCCCGCATCTATAACCCCATCAAGCAGGGGCAGGATCAGGATCCCGCCGGCACCTTCACCCGCCGCTGGGTGCCCGAACTCGCCCCCGTGCCCGATCAATATCTGCAGGAACCCTGGAAATGGGACGGCGCGCGCCACTTCCTTGGCAACCGCTACCCCCACCCCATCATCGACGTCGCCACCGCCGCCCGCATGGCCCGCGAAACCATCTGGGGCATCCGCCGCGCCCCCGCCTTTCAGCCCGCCGCAAACGCCATTGTGCAGAAACACGCCAGCCGCAAGGACAACACACGCCCCACCTCAGGCCGCCGCTTTGTCCGCGATCCCCTGCCAACACCCAGCGCGCAGACCAGTTTCGATTTCTGACCTCAGCCCTTTCAATGTCGCCGCAAATATCCGCCCCGCAGGGCCGCCATCCGCGGTCCCACGCCGTGGAAGCCTGCGCTGCGCGATCCGCCAGGCACCCGATTTCTGCACAGAAATCGGCGCGGAGCCTTCAAAGGCTCCGGTCCGGAGTTTTGCAAAACTCCGTGGCACCCCGCCTACAGGTTCAGCCCGCAACCACCCGCATGCGCAGGGCCCCGACGCTCACATCAACCCCTGCGCATAGGCCTCCAACTGTGCGGCCACCGTTCCCCAGCCATCCTGAAACCCCATCTCCGCATGGGTTTTTGCCGCCTCTGCATTCCGGTGCCGTGCCACCGCCGTATAGCGCGTGCGCCCACCGCCCAAATCTTCGAACGTCACGATCGCCGTCATGAACGGCTCCGCCGCAGGTTTCCAGCCTGCCGTGTAAGTATCCGTGAACACGAGCTTTTCATCCGGCACCACCTCCAGATACACGCCCTTGTTCTCCATGATGTTGCCATCCACATCAAAGGTCGTGTTGCACGCCCCACCCGGCCGCACATCCAGCGTGCAGGCCACCACCTTGTGCGGTTTGGGCACGAACCACTGCATCAGATGCTCCGGCGTCGTCCAGCAGCGGTACAGCACCGCAGGCGGTGCCTGCAGTTCGCGCGTCAACACAAGGTCACAGTCCGGATCCAGATCAACCGTCATCTTCGCACCCCTTGCCCTTGACCAAGCCTGCCGCCATTCCACCTTGGTGTCCATGCCCAAGATGATCCGCAAAGCTGACCTGCCCCAAAAGATCTGCGCCACCTGCGGGCGGCCATTCACATGGCGCAAGAAATGGGAAAAGGTCTGGGACGCGGTGCGCTATTGTTCCGACCGCTGCCGCACCGACCGCCCCCCCGCCCGCAAATAGCGCGGCGGAGAATTGCCTTGTAACCGGCAACCTTGACGCGGCCTGTCGTCAAGCGCATCGCTTGAACCTTTTTTCTGCATCCGCCGGTTGCCCCTGCCCGAAACAATGGCCCCGATCCACATGCAGGGCCCGCCCCTGTCTGACGTGGCGTTCGCCGAATGGTTTGTCGACCAGATCATGCCCCCCATACACCCGATCCCGTGCCGCGAACCGACGCGCGTGAAATGCCTGCGCAATGCCAAAAGCGAAGGCACTGGCGCATTCCGCAACACCGATGGATCACCCGCGCCCGTGGGTGAGGGCGTTTTTGTGCCTGATCGCAGTACGCGTACCGGGGCAGGCCGTGCCGACGCGCTGCTGGATCATCGCAAAACTGGCATTCCATCTACCAACCGACGCCCGGATTTGTCCGGCTTTCCCCCGCCCGGTTCATCCGCGCCAAGCGGCCCTGCCTGGTCTGTGCAGATTGAACAAAGCTTGACCAGTGACCGCGTTGCCGACCGGAACGCCCCATGGGGGGCGTGGCGCGATGCGCATGGCGCAAACAATCGCGACCCGCGCGGCGGGAACTGGCACCATTCCGGCGATGGTGCCACCATGCACTATGTTGACCAACGCATTCACGGCGCGCTGTCGCATGTGGGTGATGCCGCCACCAACCAGACTGCAGCGTTCTGAACCAGATGAAAGGATGTTCTGCATGACCGAGATTATCTGGCGCAAGGAATGGCAGCCTGATCCGCCTGCTGTCATTTCCTTCAATGCAGATGGGTCAGTGCCCTTTGGCGACCCTTTGGCTGGATTATTCCTGCCTCCTGATTACCTGGGGTTCATGCAACGCTCAGAAGGGGCCGCCTTACGTGACCGGGGATCATGGTTTCTGGCACGGTTTCAGGACGGCACCCTGCTGTGCGAGATTGAATGGCTGGGCGGCATGCGCAACCTGCGCCTTGGGACGCTATCCTACTATCGTGATCCGGACATGGCACAGAATTATCTGCCGCCAACCTATGTCAACATCGGTTTCGCCGAACCCGGGCCCATGGACGTTATGATGAACGTTGCTGTGGGCGCGCCGGATTATGGCAAAGTCTACGTATGGTTTCCGTCTCGTGATCGCTGGATGACCGGCAGCAACACGCGCGGTCTGGGCTTTGTGGCCGACAGCTTTACCGCCTTCATGAACGGCCTTGCGCCAAAAGAGAAGCTTTGACAAAGACCATCAGCCTTGCCCCCACCGTCTGGGCTGCAGATTTCAGCCCGTACCCCGACGCGGTTCTGCACCTGATGGGTCCGATGGAGGTGGTGCCGCTGGCCAAGTCGGATCTGCGGCTGTTGGCCGGAAAGGACGGTGCCATCAGCCCCGATACGCAGGAATTGCTTGCGCTGACGCTGCCGCAATTCGCGGCATCCGGCGCGCGCAAGGATCTGGTCCAGTGCAGCTGCCAGGCCGGGCCTGCGCCGATGCGGCCCATCTTTACCGCCGACCACGCGCTGACAACCCTGCGCATGCGCAATTACCGTGTGTCATTGCTGGCCGCACAGCCAATATCGCAGGCTATCGCATAGCTGCCCCACCACTTGCTGTCTGCCCTGCATGTAGCTGATATCGTTACTGATTGATTGCAACCCCTTCCGGCCCGCACCGGCGCAGGGCTGTTTTTATGGGCTGATCCGCAGGGGTTTGACGGGTCTTTCCGCGTGCTGTGACGCGCGCTTCAGGCCTTTGTCACCTTCAGCACCGACAGTGCCTTGAACTCAGCCAGCACCGCCTCCGTGCCATGCGTCTCGCCCAGCCGCAGCAAGGCAAAGCGGATGCGCGCAATCTCGCGGTAGTAGCGCATATAGGCCGCATTCAGCGCCGCCCCCGTAACAGCTCCAATCACCGGCACCGCCTGTGCAATCACCTTCTGCCCCATGGCCGCCGCCAGCCTTGGTGCGACCGTCGCCAGTATCTGCGCCACGGTTGATCCCGAAACCGCCAGCCGCGCCGAGACAAGGCCCGTGTTCACCCCGTCATCCCCCTCCAGCGGGCTGCCCGCGCCAAAGATCTGCAGACATTCCGCCCGGATTGCCGGATCCTCCGGATCATAGCCTGCATCCACCGCCGCTGACCGGATCGCATGCAGGATCACCGTCACCGTCACCGGCAATTCCGCAATCGCTGTGGGCAGGCCACCAAAGCCGCCTGCGGCCCCCGTGGCCATCACCGCCATCATCGGCCCCTGCGGCCCGATATCGGGCGCGCGCGCGCCTTGCGCTGCCAGCCCGAACGCCACCTGCAAGGCGCTTTCCGTCACCCGCCCGATCTGTTCGCGCAGAGGTGCCGGCAGCGATTGCATCTGCGCCTCTACGCCGCCGCCAATCCGGTTCATCAGCGCCATCAGCGGCCCATTCGCCCGCCGGTACCGCGCCGCAAGGCTTGCGATTTCATATTGCGCTTCACTGACGATCATGGCGGTGTTCTGGGTCATTAGTTACACATAGAGACCCCGCCCCCCCTTGCAAGGGTCTTACATCCGCGCCTTGGTCACTTCACCTGTCACCCCGTCCCAGGCCCCGCGTTTCAGCGCAAGGCCCAGCACCCGCTCCGGGTTCGTCGGCGGCGGCATCACCACGCCCTCCAGCCGCTGAAAGCCGAAGCGTTTGTAATAGGGCGCATCCCCCACCAACAGCGCCCTCTCCCAGCCCAGCCTGCGCGCCTCTGCCAGACTTTCGGTAATCAGCAAGCCCCCCAGCCCCTCACCCTGCCGCGTCGGGTGCACCGCCACCGGGCCCAGAAGCAGCACGTCATGCTCGCCGATCTCTGCCGGCCAATAGCGGATCGCCGCCGCCAGCACGCCATCTTCGCGCAGGGTCAGGCACAAGGGCGCCACCGTCGGCACCCCTTCGCGCAGCCGATACGAAGACAAAGCCGTGCGCCCCGGCGCAAAGCACAGGTCATACAGCGCCTCCACCTCCCACCAGTCGTCCTCGGTCTCTTCGTCCAGCTGGTACAAACACCGCTCTCCCGAATCTTCTGGAAACGCCCGTAACACGGCGATACGACACAGACAAATCACGCGAGAGGCCCGATGTTCTATCACCCCGCCCAAGGCCACGGCCTGCGCCACAACCCCTTCAAGGCCATCGTCGCCCCCCGCCCCATCGCCTGGGTCTCCACCCGCGCCAGCGCAGGCGATAACCTCGCCCCCTACTCCTTTTTCAACGCCATCACCGACGCCCCCCCGCAGGTCATGTTCGCAGGCGGCATGAAGGACAGCATCACCAACGCGCAAGAATCCGGCGTCTTCGCCGTCAACGTCGTTGAGGCCGCGATGTTTGAAGTGATGAGCGCCACCTCCGCCCCCCTCCCCCGCGGCACCGATGAGTTCACCCATGCGGGCGTGCCCAAGGCCGAGTGCCACAGCATCAACTGCCCCCGCGTAGGCTCCGCCCCCGCCACGCTGGAATGTCAGGTGCTGCAAATCATCCCGCTCAAGGGCGGCGATTACATGGTGATCGGCGAAGTCACAGGCGTCCACCTCCGCGATGATTGCGTGGTCGCCGGGCGCTTTGACATCACGCGCTTCCACCCCATGGCCCGCCTCGGCTACATGGACTATGCCCGCATCGAAACCCTGATCACCCTCCCCCGCCCCGGCGAGTAGGTCAGGCTTCACCCCGCCCCCTCCAATCCCCCGCCCCGCCCCGTAGGTTGGGGCGTGCCCCGACTCCCCCCATTCCCCCCAAAACCCACCCTCTCAGAACAAGAACCCTCCCTCCCCCCCGTGGGGAGGGCCGGGGTGGGGGGCCCTCACCACCCTCACCACCCCCTTGCACAAACCCAAACTCCCCCCCACTCTTCCCCTGTCCAAAGGGGGTGCCATGTTCTACCGCTCCATCACTGAGTTCGAGGGCCAAAACCCCCTCACCCCCGCCGAAACCCAACTCATTGCCGATTGCCGCAACGGGCAGCCCTGCACCCTCGAGGATGGCACCCGCCC
>JALOSO010000303.1 GCA_025458385.1 Paracoccaceae bacterium
TGACTCGGCAGCAAACGCGCTGGTTGGTCACGTGTCGGGCGTTGGCCTCACCGGCCTCGGCGACCTGAACGAACTGCGCTACCTCGGCCAGACGGACACCTCGGTTCTGGTCGAATACTCGACCGGCGCCCTGTCGTTCGCTGCGTCGTCGAGCCAGCTGAACGCCGTTGACGAAGCGATGTCGATCGCTGCGAAGTACTCGACCGACGCGTTCAGCGTTGCTCTGGGCTTCGAAGATGCTTCGAACATCCAGCACATCGCCCTCAAGGGCACGGCAACCTTTGGTGCTGCAACCGCGAAAGTCGTGATCTCGGACACCGACATCGCTGGTGACGCAACCCAGTACGCCCTGTCGGTGGACTACACCGCTGGCGCTGGCACCTACACCGTGTTCGCGACCGACGAAGGCACGATCAACAACTTCGGTATCGGCGCTTCGTACGATCTGGGCGGCGGCGCTTCGATCGTCGGCGGTATCGTCCGTGACGACGCTGCAAGCAACACGATCGCTGACCTCGGTATCTCGATGTCGTTCTGATCTGATCCTTCGGGATCAAGCGAAGGGCGGGCCTTGTGCCCGCCCTTTTGCTTTTGGGTGGCACGATGTCAAAGGATGACCGCGTCCCGGGCGTGGTCCGGGGCCTCTGGTCACGAAGAAAGTTGCCGGATCAAATCCGGGGCGGGGTCTCGTTGGCATGGGCCGCGCCCCATCTTTGCTGCGGAAAGGAATTCCCATGGGCCTGCCTGACATCACCGCTGCGATTGCCGCTGCCGAATCTGCCGCGGGCCGCGCAGCGGGTTCGACCCAGCTGATCGCGGTTTCCAAGGTGCAACCGCTGGATCGGGTGGTGTCGGTGCTGAATGCAGGCCATCGGCTGTTTGGCGAGAATTACGTGCAAGAGGCTTTTGCAAAATGGCCTGACCTTCGGGCGCAGTTCGGGCCGGTATCGGTGCACATGATCGGCCCCTTGCAGACCAACAAGGCAAAGCAGGCCATGGCCCTGTTCGATGCAATCCATTCGGTTGACCGCCCATCCCTGGCAGAAAAGCTGGCAAGGCTTGCCCAGGATCAGGGCACCTGCCCCAAGCTGTTTGTGCAGGTGAACACGGGGGTTGAGCCGCAGAAGGCCGGGGTTCTGCCTGATGCGCTTGACAGCTTTGTCGCCACGGCACGGGCGATGGACCTTCCGCTGGAAGGATTGATGTGCATCCCGCCCGAAGGTGCAGATCCCGCGCCACATTTCGCAATGCTGCGGGCCATGGCCGCGCGGAACGGGTTGTCCGGCCTGTCGATGGGGATGAGCAGCGATTTCGCAACCGCGATTGCCCATGGTGCAACGCATGTGCGGGTAGGCAGTGCGATCTTTGGCGACCGTATCTATGCCTGACCAGCGCGCACCTAACCCAGGGCGCGTTCGACAGCTGCCGCCAGCCGCAACAGGCGTGCCTCACCGCCAGCGGGGGCCATCAGGCTGATCCCGCAACTGGGTTGGCCGGTTGGCAGGGTGATGGCGCAAACGCCCAGCATGTTTGCGATGCGGGTATTGCGCAGGGCCAGCAGGTTTTCGGTGACATAATAGGCATCATCCGTCAGCAGCCGCTGGGTGTTTGGCGGCAGGATGGGCGCTGTCGGCAAGATCACGGCGTCATAGCCGGCGGTGCGCAGGGCCCATTGGCGGCGCAGCGCATGCAAGTGTTGCCAGCCGGTGATATAGTCGGCTGCGGTGATTGCGGCACCTGACAGAAACCGTTCCCTGATGCGGGCAAACATCTTGTCAGGCGCGGCGGTGATTTCCTTGTGCCACATGGCATAGGCTTCGGCCCGGACAAGGATGGCTGACAGGTCAACCGCCTCGGTCACTTCCGCCGCCGTACCACGTTCGATACGCGCGCCTTTTGCGGCAAGCCGGGCCACGGCATCCTCAAATCCCCGTGCGGGGGCTGGCCGCAGGTCATCAAGCACCAATGTCTCAAGCAGCATCAGCCGCGCGCCGGAAAGGCTGGCCCCGCCCAGATCAGGCGCAGGGCGGCCTGCCAGCACGGCCAGCAGTTCGGCACAGTCTTCAACGCTGCGCGCCAATGGGCCAACGGTATCAAAGGCGGGGCACAGCGGCACCGTGCCCGCCAGTGGCAACAGGCCATGGGTCGTTTTCAGGCCGACCATGTCATTCCAGGCGGCAGGAATGCGCACCGATCCCCCCGTGTCAGAACCAATGGCCGCCGGGGCAAGACCAAAGGCGACCGAGGCCGCGGCACCACTGGAAGACCCGCCCGGCACAGCCTCGGCATCGTTGACACAAGGCGGGGTGGCGGTGACCGGGTTCAGTCCAAGCCCCGAAAAGGCAAGTTCCGACATATGTGTCTTGCCCAGACAGACCAGCCCGCTGGCGGTTGCATTCACCAGCACCTCGGCATCGGTTGTGGGCACGCGGCCTTGCAACAGGGCGGAACCGGCCTCGGTCGGGGCGCCCGCGGCATCGAACAGATCCTTCCATGACAGGGGCACGCCATCAAGCAGGCCCATGCGCAAGCCAGCCTTGGCGCGCCCGGCTGCGGCCAGCGTCATGGAACGGGCGCGGCGCGGCGTGGTGCGGGTATAAATGCGGTCGCGCAGCGGATGGGTGTCGATGGCGTCAAGAAAGGCCTCGGTCAACTCCACCGGGTTGATCCGACCAGCGCCAATGGCCCGGCCAAGATCACTTGCCGTCATATGCAACCAGTTGCCCGCCATCCTGCTTTCCCCCGCTGCTGTGGCCAAAGGCTAGCGACAGTCGGGGGCATGGACAATCCCGCGCGCACGGCCATATTGCCGATCATGACATATGACAGCGATATCCTGATTGTAGGGGGCGGGCTGAACGGCCCGGCCCTGGCGCTTGCCTTGGCGCAAGTGGGGTTTTCGGTGACCGTGGTGGATGCACGCCCGGCCCCGGCACGGGCCATGGCGGGGTTTGACGGGCGGGCCTATGCGTTGGCCATTGCATCGCGGCGTCTGCTTTCGGTGATCGGCCCGTGGGCGGCCCTGTCCGACAAGGCGCAACCGATTCTTGCCATCAAGGCATCGGATGGCTTGGCAGGCACAGGGCCGGCACCGTTCTTTCTGCATTTCGACCATGCCGAGATCGAAGAAGGCCCGATGGGCTATCTGGTCGAAGACCGCCACCTTTACGCGGCCTTTCTGGCCGCCATGCAGGCAACACCGGCGATCAGCCTGTTGTCGGGCGAAACGGTGACCGCGCAAGAGATTGGCCCGAAGGGGGCAACTGTCACGCTTGCATCAGGCGCGGTGCGGCGGGGGCGGTTGCTGGTGGGCTGTGACGGGCGTGGGTCAGGCACGGCCGCGCGTGCAGGGATCATCCGCA
>JALOSO010000063.1 GCA_025458385.1 Paracoccaceae bacterium
CCAGATCATCAAGGTCCAGCCAGGTGGCCCCGGACCCGGCAAACCAGTAGCTGGTTTCGCAATAGGTCAGCACCGGTTTGTTGCGCAGCACCGCCTCGACCCCGGAACTGCCGCCGCCCAGCAACAGCAGATCGCATTCTGCCAGCACCAGATTGCTGAATTCGGTCGGGTGCACATTGATCACACCCGGAATGGCGCGCAGCGCCGCATAAAACGCCCGCGACCGGCAGCCGATCATGTGGACATGTTCCTTGACCACGGTGATCTGGTCCGCCGCCGTGCGGCGGATCAGATCCAGGATCATCGCTTCGTAATGGACAGCCCTGGTATTGCTGATCCAGTAGTCATTCGTGCTTTCGGGCGCGTAGGACAGCGGGATATAGACCGCCGCCGCATCCCGTTCCTGCCGCGCCTGTGCCAGCTGTGCGCGCCAGTCACGGTCAAACATCGCAGCGGATGGAAAGTCCGACAGGCGGCGATGTTCGGCAATATAGGGCAGGATTTCGTAATGCACGGCAAGCGGGCTGCGCTCCAGCCAACCCTTGACCGGAAATACGACACGCTTGACCTGATACCGCAGAAAGCCGCGCAGATGGTCACGAAAACGCAGGCTGGGCGCCTGGATATAGTTTTGGCGGAAGCGATCATCCGCCAGACGATCCAAAATTGGTTCGACTATCGAATCATCTACTGCGACCACATCAAAGGCTTGCCCATAGGATGACTGGGTGATTTGCACTCTGCCCGGAAAGAACGACGCGCAGTAGCCGATGCAACGGATGCCGCGGAATGTGCAGAGTTGCGACAGTGTGTCGATCACATATTCATCGACCATATGGCAAATGACGGCTGCTGGATTCACGCGGTCCAAAATCCGCTGCATTGCATAGCTCATCGCATGGATTCGAGCCATGGCTGCGTCAAGCGAAAGATTGCGTAGCAGTCGGCAACGAAGACGAATGTTCTCGATTACATCCGGGGACAACGGCGATGGTTCAGATGGTTTTTTCATATAGGCGTAGAAGTCCGCCCGTGTGTCCATGTCAACATCGCCAGGCCCGTCGGAGGCAAAGACAAATCGGAATTCACCTTTCAACGGAGCCAGGTTCAAGTGAAAGTCTGGAACAAGGAAATCTCGGCAAAAGACGAGAACGGTCTGTTCAGCCATCAAATTCTCCGTCGCGTGGCCAATACTGTTTGAAGGCGCGATTCATGCCTCGTTCATTCTGGCCAGCAAACCATCTGCTGCTTCTTTGGGAACCAACACAGCAAGCGTGTAAAACGTTGCTGGGGCATCACGTTGCACTGGTTGAAAGCTGCAGTACCGCCCGCCCAGAATGATCTTCAGCGCGCGCAGGAACTTGTTGCTGCCCTGATCATGGCATTCGATGCCGAAGAAAACATAGTCCTTCTGCCGTTCGGCAAAATCCATCAGGCCCGGCTGCTCTTTCGAGAACCACTCGAATGACACGATCGGGCGGTGCGCTGCGATCGTCGGTTCGATGGTTTCCAGAATTTCCTGCTCCATCCCCTCGACGTCGATCTTGATGAAGGTCTTTGTCAGGTCTGGCATGGTGCCCAGCACATCCATCGCATTGCGGATTTTCACGGCAAACGTCTTGCGGTCATTTGTCGGATCAAACTGGAACACGCTGTCTTGCAGGGCGGACCGGTCGGCCACCTTGCTTAGCCCATGTTCCACATTCGATTCCACCAGCGTCACCGTGGTGTCTTCGTTCCCGAGGCCAAAGTTGTGCGGCGTGATGTTGGAAATCGCGTTCACCGCGATGTTCGCATCCAGAACCTTGAACAGAACGGGGTGCGGCTCAAACGTGTCGACACGCGCGAAAAGGTCTGACAGGGCCACGGCATGGTTGCCGATATTGCCGCCGATATCGAGATACTGGTTGCGATAGCCCGTGACCGTGATCAGCTTGCGCATCACCTCGAGCGTGCCTTTTTCAAAGTAGCCTTCGGTAATGATATGCCGGTCGATGCTGCCCACGCCCTGTTGAAAGAAGCGGTGCTTGCGGTTGCGGATGCCGCGGGCCAGCACCGATGCGGCCGCAAAGGCGAACAGATACCTGACGGCATCGCCGAACGGGCGCACTTCATAGTATTTCCGGAACGTTTCACGCATCTTGTTCACTCATCCTGGGGTTGGTCGGCCGTGGCGTGCGTGACCATATCCCAACGCAGCGCCTCGCCCCGCGCAAGATCGCGGGCAGCACTGTTGCCAAGAATATCAGGAAGTGACGCTGGCGGCAGTCCGTAGCCGGGGCGGATAGACCGGATGTTTTGCGATGTAAAGGTCTCACCCGCCCGGATGTCGCGCACGACGTAAAGCGAACGGCGGAAAACCACGTTGCCTTTTTCGGCCTCTTTGCGGTCATACGAAATGCGTCCCAGCGATTTCCACGCCGAATTGCAATCAGCGCAAAGCCGGTTGAATTCCTCTGGCTCCAGACTGAAGGCCGCATCCGGCCCACCATCGGCCCGGCGCAGGGTAAAATGCTTTTCAATGACGGACGCGCCAAGTGCCACGGCCGCTACCGACACCGCCGTGCCATGCGTATGGTCCGACAGCCCGCCCACCACATTGAAGGCGGCACTCAGATGCGGCAGGGTCAGCAGGTTTGATTGATCATCCGGGGCGGGGTAAGAGCTGATGCAATGCAGCAGCGCCAGTTGATCACAGCCGTTCGCGCGCGCGGTGTTCACCGCAGCCTCGATTTCAGCAAGGTTGGCAAGGCCGGTCGAAATGATCATCGGCTTGCCCCGCCGCGCAATGCTGGCGATCAGCGGCAGATCGACCACCTCGAACGAGGCGACCTTGTAGGCAGGCGCATCAAGGCTTTCCAAAAGGTCGATGGCGGTTTCATCGAAGGGTGTCGAAAACAGCGTCACGCCCAGTTCGCGCGCCCGGGCAAACAGGGCAGCATGCCATGCGTAGGGCGTGTGCGCCTCGCGGTACAGATCATGCAGTTTGCGCCCGTGCCACAGGCCACCGGTGATCAGAAATTCGGGCCGGTCACTGTCAATTGTCAGCGTATCGGCGGTGTAGGTCTGAATCTTGATCGCATCGCAACCGGTTTTTGCAGCCTCGTCCAGCAGTGCAAGCGCCCGGTCAAGCGACCCGTTATGATTGCCCGAAAGCTCGCAGATCACATAGGGCGGATGGTTGGGGCCAATCTTGCGGCCTGCAATCGCAATTTCGGGAACGGCGCTGTCACGCATCTTTTGTGGTCTCCACATCCTTGAACAGCCAGTGCCGGACATAGCCGGGCAGGCCGGGGGCTGCACCCGCGGGGGTAAATCCACAGCGCGCGAACACGGCAAGCGAGGCCGCGTTTTCAGTGTGGATATCGGCAAAAATCGGCGTAAATCCGCTTGTGCGGGCCAGATCACAGGCCGCCTGCAGCGTTTGTCGCCCGGTGCCCCGGCCTTGGGCCGCACCTGTGATGCACAGGCTGGCGCGCCAGGCTTGTTGGGCGGTGTCCCGTTCGATCCGCACATAGCCCAGCCGGTCATCGGCCCGTTCGGGAATCAGGAAAAGGCGGTGCGGATCCGCAAGCGCGGCTGTCATCCAGGCCTGATGCGCCGCATAACCCCCGGAATCCTGGCCCCCCGGCAGGCCCACCGACCCGGCCAGGTCTTGCCGGCACTGCCAGACAAAGGCCGCATCCGTTGGCCGGGCGGCACGCAGGGTCAGCGCGGCGGTCACGTCAGCAAGCGGATCGGAATGCCCGCGTTGGCGATATGTGACCGGGTCTGCATCGGGTTCTGGTCGCGGAACGAAAAGTAAGTGCCCGCCGACACGCCTTCGGCATGGCCATCGGCGAACCCTTCGACAAAGTGGTTCGCCACGCCACAGCCCCCCGAAATGATCACCGGCACGTTCACCGCATCAACCACCGCACGGCACAGCGCCGTATTCAAGCCCGCACTGCCCCCGTCGCGGTCAACATCCGTCAGGATGATCTCGCCTGCGCCCCGGTCAACCATTTCGCGCGCCCAGATCACCGGATCGTGCCCCTCATCAACGGTCCCGCGGCCCGAGACCACCGTCATTCTTCCGTCCGGCTGACGCCGCACGTCGATCGAGACAACCACGCATTGCGCCCCATAAACCCGTGCGGCCTGTGACACGAGATCGGGGTCACGCAAGGCCGCCGTATTGACAGACACCTTGTCGGCGCCGGATTCCAGCAGCACGGCGAAATCCCGCAGATCGGCCACGCCGCCGCCCACCGTCAGCGGCATGAACGTCTCGGTCGCCAGCCGTTCGACCAGTTCGACCAGCGCACGGTTGGCGCCGATGGGCAGACTGTTGATGTTCAACACCAGCAGTTCATCCACCAACTGGGATTCATAGATCTTGGCCTGCGAGACCGGATCACCGACTTGCCGTTCGCCCTGAAACCCGACGGTTGTCACCAGCACCGAAATCTCTTGCTTGCCGAAGGGGCGGTTGACGATCAGCAGTTTCGGGATCAGCCGTTTCTTGACCATCACGCCGCCCCCATCTGCAGAAAGCGTTCGATCAGCAGCAGGCCGGTCTTCTGGCTTTTCTCGGGGTGGCATTGCGCGGCGAGGATATTCCCGGCCCCGACAATCGCCGGAAAGCTGCGCCCATGGGTGCAGGTGCCCAGCACATGCGCCGCTGACAGGTCTTCATAGGCAAACGAATGGTCAAAGTAATAGTCATCTGTCTGCCCGACGTCATAACCGCAAAAGGGCTGCGCGACCGTCACCGTATTCCAACCTACATGTGGCACGCGGATTGCCGGGTCATTGGTCCGCAACCGCGTGACGCGCCCCCCAAGCCAGCCAAGCCCCGCATGATGACCGAATTCCTCTGACTCGGCGGCCAAAAGCTGCATGCCGACGCAAACCCCAAGCAGGGGCCGCTTTTCGACCCTGACCCAGTCCTGCAGACGGTCCATCGCCGGGCTTGCGCGCAACTGGTCTGCGCAATGGCCAAAGGCCCCCACGCCGGGCAGCACGACATGCGTCAGCCCATCGAAATCATCGGCTGATTCCACGATGCGCACCGCCACGTTGAACCAGTCAAAGGCGGAACGCAGCGATTTGATGTTGCCCGCCTGATAATGGATCAGGCCGACGCTGGGTTGGTGCGACATGGCTGTTGCCTTTGCCTTTGCCTCAGCCTTGCCCGCTGCGCCAGTTTGCCAGCGCCAGTTCGGCCTCGTCCCGCGACAGCGCGCCTTCCTTGGCCCATTTGTCAAAATCGGCCAGCTTTTCGCCGTTGTTTGTCTGGGCCGGGTCGAATTGCCAGGGCGAGACGACGTGTGACATCGCCACTTCGTTGAACTCGGCCTCGGTCATGCCGACAAAGTTCAGGAAGATATCCAGGCTGGGCGGACGCTTGCCTTCATACAGCGACACCATCTCGCGCGCTTCGTCCGTGGTCATCCGGCCATTGCGCAGGTCGATCGCTGCAAGGTGCGACGGGCGCGAAAAGCCGCGCTTGATGTATTTGATATAATCGCGCACGCCCTGCATGTAGCATTCGATCTTTTCGTAATTGTACTGCGGCGGCACATTCTCGACCTGATCGCCCTTCCAGCCCAGTTCATCCATGATGATGCGTGACTGTTTCTGCACGTCCCATGAGATATATGACCCAAGGCAGACAGACTGATAGTTCAGGGCGCGCAGATCCTTCAGCGGCGGATATGAGAAGCACTTCAACTCGCGCTTTTCGACCGCGCCGCCAAGGCGGATGTACATGTCGTCAGCACTGATGCCCAGGTTCACGAAACGGTTGAACCGTGTCTCGTCGACCTGTTCGGGCTGATCGTAGGAAAAGTAGGCCGTGTATTCGGCGGAGGGTTCACCCCAGAAGATCAGCGGCACTTTCTTTTCCAGCGCCACCCACATGGGATAGGAAAAGATGCCGGTGTGGCAATGCCAGCAGAAATCGCCCTTTTCCAGAAAGGACTGCAGCATCAGCTTGCGCACCACGTGCCAGCTTGGGGTAAAGCTGATCATGTCGACGCCCAGCTCTCGCTGGATCTTCTTGACGTTCTCTTCCAGGTTGGGCCGCATGAAACCGTGGTCAAAGCGCACGACCAGCGGCTTGATCCCGTATTCCTTGACCAGATAGTACAGCGTCCAGGTACTGTCCTTGCCGCCGCTGAAGGGCACGATGCAATCATAATCGTACTTGCCGCGGTTCGCGGCGATCAGCGCATCCAGCTGGCGCT
Organism: Paracoccaceae bacterium; assembly: GCA_025458385.1. Taxonomy (GTDB): domain Bacteria; phylum Pseudomonadota; class Alphaproteobacteria; order Rhodobacterales; family Rhodobacteraceae; genus JAAFHS01. The sequence goes on from JALOSO010000063.1 coordinate 6,231, forward strand.
TGCGGTCCGCCCAATCGATCGTTTCGTTCTTGGTCACCTGACCGGTACAGACGTTGCAGACCCCGACCTTGTCAAAGGTGATGGTTTCCTGGGTTTCGGGCAACAAGCATTTCGTGCACTGCTTCATCATTCGATCCTTGAACTGGTCTGGTCACATCCGCCGCAATCCGGGTTCGGGCAGGAAGACCATCGGTGAATTCCCTTTGACTCGCCCCCGAGGCGATGTCCAGCGCCGCAATGAACCCCACGCGTCCTGATGGTGGAATATCCTGTCGCGGGGGGCAGATGCAAACCGGTTTTTGCTTTTGCCGGGTGCCGGATCAGGCGACGCGGATGTCCGGCACCTCGGCCAGACCATAGCCGATGGCCTGTGCGCCTGACAGCAGATCGCGGATCGCGGCCTCGTCGTTTGTGGCGCAATGTGCCTGCAGCCGCACCAGAAGGGATGACAGCACATCGGGTGCCAGGGCGCCTTCGGTTGCGGTAAAGATGCGCGGGTGGCTGGTCGGCTGCGAGTCGGCATCGATCAACAACTCTTCGTACAGCTTTTCCCCGGGCCGCAGACCGGTGAAGCGAATCTCGATATCGCCGCCCGAGGCACCGGCCTCTGCCGTGCTTCCCGGGGGAATGACGACGGGCTGCAGTCCCGAAAGCTGGGCCATCCGCACCGCCAGGTCAACGATGCGCACCGGTATGCCCATATCAAGGATGAACACATCCCCGCCCTTCGACATTGCACCTGCCTGAATCACCAGCTGTGCCGCCTCGGGGATGGTCATGAAATAGCGCGTGATGTCAGGGTGCGTCACGGTTACCGGCCCACCCCCGGCAATCTGCTGGCGGAACAGCGGCAGCACCGACCCCGACGATCCCAGCACATTGCCGAAGCGCACCATTGAAAACCGCGTCGGGCCGCCCTGCTGGGCCATCGCCTGGCAGACCAGTTCCGCCAGCCGCTTTGACGCGCCCATCACGTTGGTCGGGCGCACCGCCTTGTCCGTGGAAATCAGAATGAAGGCGCGCACGCCGGCCGCTACTGCCGCCTCGGCCAGCGTGCGGGTGCCAAAGACATTGTTGCTGATCCCTTCGACGACATTCGCTTCGACCAGCGGCACATGCTTGTAGGCCGCCGCGTGGTAGATCGTTTCGACGCCATAGGCCCCTAGCACGGCCGCCACGCGCAGCTTGTCCTGCACCGATCCGATCAGCGGTGTGATCACCACCGGATCGCTGCCTTGCTGCACCAGCGTCTGCAATTCCTGATCGATGGCATACAGGTTGTATTCCGACATTTCGAACAGGATCAGCTGTTTCGGCCCCTGTGCGACGATCTGGCGGCACAATTCCGAACCGATCGAGCCGCCTGCGCCGGTGACCATGACCACGCGCCCGGCGATGTCATGATGCATCAGGTCATCCCGGGGTTGGGCCGGATCGCGGCCCAGCAGATCCTCGACCGAAATGTCGACAATGTCGCTGATCTTGGTGCGGCCTGACACAAGGTCGGCACTGCCGGGAATGGTCTGCACCTGCACCGGCAGCTGATCAAGGCTGCGCAGGATCGCCGCGCGTTCCCCGCGCGACAGCCGTGGCATCGCCAGCAGCAGGCGTGCGGCATTATGCTTGCGGATCACATCGGGCAGGGTGGCCGGCGCATAGACCGGGCAGCCGTCGATGTTCCGGCCCTGCAGGTCCTTTGCATCATCGACAAAGGCCACAGGCAGGTATTCGGCCCCGTTCAGCAGCGAAAGCTGCAGTTGCCGCCCGGATGCGCCAGCCCCGTAGATCACCACGCGCACCCGTTCGCGCGCGCGCGGTGCTGACAGCAGCCTGCGCATGAACACACGCAGCCCGCCGATCAGCACAAAGGTCAGCAGCGCATAGATCACGGGGACCGAGCGTGGCACTGGTGCCGCAAAGGCCCATGTCGCCGCAAGCATTGTCGCGGTCGATGCAAGGATGCCCATCAGGATGATCGTGTAGGCGCGCGAGGTGATATAGCGGGTGATCGCCCGGTAAAACCCCAGCCGGATGAACACGGCAAGGCTGACGGGTACCACCACGGCCAGAACGGCCCAGATGCGCCCGTCGTGCAGGAAAAACACATTGTCCAGCCGCAGCGCCATGGCCGCAACAAAGCTGAACACGATCAGCACCATGTCCGTCAGCACCTGCAACAGGCGCTTTTGCCCCCGGTCAAGGCCGATCAGCCGGTCAGGCAAGGTTTGGGTTGTGCGGTTCATCGGGTCTGGCATGCTGTCGGATGGGATCTCGGTCATACGCAACTACACCAGGGCACGGGCGTGGCCCGGAAAAAATTGCCCCGAAATGCGGGGTCGGGGCCGAAGGCATGAAGGATGCCACATCGGTCAGTTGATACTCATCCTGCCCTGTCAGGGCAAGCGTGGCCCGGGCAATTGTGCCGACTGTCCGCAAGAATATGTGCATAAATCCGCACAAAGCCGGGGAGAAAACGCCCGGTGATGTCACTTTGAGGCCGATCACAGGCACAACCCCGGCGGCATGGGGCATGGCCGGGTGCCCGTCGGCAAGGCCGGATCGCAGGGCGCGGCAGACGATCCGCGCCGCCGGTCTTGAACCGCTGGCCGGGCCGTGCATGATGGGCGCCATGCCCAGTGAAGACCGGATTGCCGCCCTTGATCTTGCCCGCACGGCGGCCATCCTTGGCATGGTGGCCTTTCATTTCTGCTATGATCTGGAACTGTTCGGCTATCTGCCGCGCGGGACCACCACGTCAGGCTTTTTCTGGTATCATGCGCGCGCGGTGGCCGGGTCTTTCCTGTTTCTGGCGGGCGTCAGCCTGTGGCTGGCCCATGGCGCTGGCATCCGCTGGCCGGCCTTCTGGCGCAGGTTTGCGATGGTGGGGGGCGCGGCGGTGCTGGTATCCATCGTCAGCCGCTTTGCCACACCGCAAGCGCCCATCCACTTCGGCATCCTGCATTGCATCGCGCTGAGCGGGCTTGTGGCGCTGCCCTTCCTGCGCTTGCCTGCAATCGCAACCCTTGCCGCAGCCGTCCTTGCCTTTGCCTTGCCGACCATTGCGGCCAACCCCGCCTTCAACAGCTTGCCCTTCATCTGGACCGGCCTTGCCACCGAACGCCCGCTGATGGCCGATTACGTGCCGCTGTTTCCATGGCTTGCCCCCGCACTCGCCGGCCTCGCCCTTGCCAAACGCGCCCAAGGCGCAGGCCTGTGGCAGCACCTCCGCCGCGCGCCCAAAGGGTGGGAGCGTGTGGCCGCATGGCCCGGCCAGCACAGCCTAGCCATTTATCTGATCCACCAACCCCTGCTGATCGGCGGCTTTGTCGCCTTTCGCTGGCTGACCCTGTGAGCGCCCCATGCTGAACAACGCCCCTGATCTGTATGCCGCCCTGCGCGCGCTTGCCACCACCACCGACGCTGACCTGCCCGCGCTGATCGCCTTGGCCGATGCCCCCACGCAGGCCCGTCTGCGCGCGCTGGATCAGGGGCTGCTGGCGGCCATCCTGCGCAAGGCGCGCACGGGCCATGCCGTGGCCACGGCCCCCGCCATCCGCGCCTGGCTGGCGCAACAATCCTTTCCGCCGATGTTTGCGCCCGATATCGCCACCGCGCCCTCCATCGCGCTGCTGACCGCTGGCCAGCGCCCCGACATGCCCGCCTTTTCCGACCGCGCCTTTGACGCGTGGTTTGCCGCCCAAGGCGTGGCTTACGGCCTTGGTGCCTATGGCGAGGACCGCCGCGTCTATACCTCGGCCCAGTTCGCCGATGCGGGCGGGCCGGAACGCCGCACGGTGCATACCGGCATTGACGTGTTCGCCCCCGCCATGACACCCGTACATGCACCGCTGCCCGGCCGCGTGCTGCATGTGACGTATAACGCCGATCCCTTGGATTACGGCCACACGCTGATTGTGCAGCATCAGGCGGAGGGCGTGCCGTTCTACACACTGTATGGCCATCTGGCGGGCACGCTTCCGGGGATGCTGCAACCGGGCGATACCGTGCAGGCCGGGCAGGTGATCTGCCACCTGGGCGATTGGCACGAGAACGGCGGCTGGGCCCCGCATCTGCATTTTCAGGTGATGACCGATATGCTGGGGCGCAGGGATGGCAATTTCGTGGGTGCCGGCCATGCCGGGCTGTGGGATGTGTGGTCGGATATCTGCGTTGATCCCAATCTGGTGCTGCGTCTGGGTGCGGATCGGTTTGTGGTCTGACAGGCTGCCCGGTCAGATCCCCGCATACCATTCATAGCCCCGGTCCGCCCAATAGCTGCCATTGCCATCGCCCAACCCCTCGACCCCCGCCACAAGCTCGATCCGGTGCAGGTATTTCGCCATCTTGTAGCCCAACTGCCGTTCCACCCGCACCCGCAAGGGCGCGCCGTTCGCCACCGGTAAAGGCGCATCATTCAGCCCATAGGCAAGGATCGTCTGCGGATGCACCGCATCGCGCAGATCAATGCTTTCATAGTATTTCACAAGGCCCGAAAGGCTGCGCTCGATCGTGTCCATGCAGTGAAAAACCACGAACCGCGCCTCCGCCTTTGGCCGCGCCAGATCCAACACGCGGGCAAGCTGCACCCCCGTCCATTTCGCGATGCAAGACCAGCCTTCAACGCAGTCATGCCGCGTGATCTGCGTGCGCGCGGGCATGGCCTGCAAATCTGACAGGCGCAGCGTCAGCGGCTTTTCCACCGCCCCCACCACCTCCAGCCGCCAATCCGCGAAGCCCGCACTCGCCAGCGTCTGGTAATCCGCATCCGACGGGTTGATCGTGCCATTCGGCTTTTGCCCCTGCCGGATATCCGCCGCCGTGAACTCCGGTGCCAAGGCATCCCCGCCCAGCAGGCGCTGTGTGCGGTAGGTCAGCCCGCTGGCCGACATGATCACCCCGCGCAAGGACCCCCCCGGTTTTGCTGCCGTATCCAGCACCTTGCACCCTGACAGGCCCATCAGGCCCACACCCGCCGCCGCCGTCAGAAACCTGCGCCGCTGCATCATTCTTCTCCCTTGTCCACACGGTACCAGCCCGTGATGATCGACCGCATCTCGTTGAACGCCCCCGCAATCAGGATCATCACCATGTGCACGACAAAGAACGCCACCAGCGCCCACATCACGATGAAATGGATCGTCCGCGCCGTCTGCCGCCCGCCGAACACATCCAGCAGCCACGGGAAGGTTGCGTTCATCGACGGCGACATCGTCAGCCCCGTCAAAATCATCAGCGGCAAGGCCACGAACAACACCCCCGCATAGGCCAGCTTTTGCAGTACCGAATAGCGCCGCGTGTGGTGAATGCGCAGGCGCGCATGGTCCACCACATCACGCGGCAGCGTCTTCAGATCAGCCCAAGTCGGGATCAGGTCACGCAGATGGCCGTTGACGGCACTTGCCACCAGCCAGACCAACAGCGTGCCCACAAGCACCCATGCAAAGAAGAAATGGATCACCCGGCCTGTCGCAAGGCTCGTGTAACTCGGGATCGTTGCCCATGATGGAAACGCCCGCGCCTCTCCGTTCGACACGCCAAGGATGCCGGTCGTATCGAACGCCATGCCGCCAATGCGCGTCACCCCGCGCAAGGCATCCCCCTCTTGCACGGCGCCAATCGACAGGATCGCATTGTCATAATCGAACCCGCTTTCCATCCCGATGTGCAGCGACGGAAAGGCATTGAAAATCTGCAACCCCGTCAGCATCAGGAAAAACAGGCAGATCGCCCATATCCAATGCGTGGCCCGTGTCCAGATCCTTTGGCGGTATATCAATGGTCCTTGCGGCATCGGCTGTTCCTTTCCCATGCAGGCGGCTTCACCACACAGGAACGTGACCTACGGCGGAAAGTTTCACGCCGCCGCAACGCATCCTGCCGGGTGATTGCAATTTCACCCCTCCACCGCTATTTCGAGTGGGCTAAGATGAAAGGCCGAGGGGCACATGAACTGGATTTCCAACTACGTCCGCCCCAAGATCAACTCGCTGTTTTCCCGCCGCGAGGTGCCGGAAAACCTGTGGACCAAATGCCCTGAATGCGGAACCATGCTGTTCCACCGCGAACTGGCCAT
>JALOSO010000064.1 GCA_025458385.1 Paracoccaceae bacterium
ACGGTCAGTGCGTTTGGCGAAACCATCCGCCCGGATGCAAGCGGCGACTTCGTGCTGCAACGCATTCTGCCCGCAGGTGACCGCCTTTTGCCCGTGCGCGTGTCGGGCGGCGGTGAAAGCATCGCGCTTGATCCCGTCATTAGCATCCCGCAATCCGAATGGTTCACCATTGCCACCGGCGATATCACCGTCGGCCGCACCCTTTCGGGTGAGAACAAGGGCGAGACCTTCAACTCCGGGCGTTTTGCCTTTTACACAAAGGGCAATACCGCCACCGGTTGGGAAATCACGGCCTCTGCCGATACCGGCGAAGGCCCGCTGCGTGACCTGCTCCGCGATTTTGACCGCAAGGATCCCTTTTCGGTCATTCAGCGTCTCGACCCTGAACTTGCCTATCCCACCTATGGCGATGACAGCACCATCACGCAGGATGCGCCGACCGACGGCAAACTGTACTTCCGCGCCGAACGTGATGGCTCTTATGTCCTGTGGGGCAACTACACCGGCGAATTGCGTGGTGGCGAATACCTGCGTAACGAACGGCAGCTTTATGGCTTTCAGGGCGTTTACCGCAGCCCTGATCAGACCACGCGTGGAGAGGCCCGCGCCACTGTCACCGCCTATGCCGCCCAACCCGATCAGTTGCCGGGGCGTGAGGTGTTCCTTGGCACCGGCGGCTCTGTCTATTTCCTGCAACGGTCGGATGTTTCGGTCGGCTCCGAAACCATTATGGTCGAGGTGCGCGACCCCACCTCTGGCCGCGTGATCGAACAGCGCCGGCTGGTCGAAGGCCGCGATTACCGCATCAATTACCTGCAAGGCGTTGTCATCCTGTCTGCCCCCCTGTCCGGCAACACAGGCAGTGGCACCGTCACCCCCGCGCCCGGTTCACGCCCCGAAACCCGGCTGGTCGTGGCCTATGAATACACGCCGACGTCAACAGATGTGGATGGCTTCGCCTACGGCGGCCGCGTTGAGGGCTGGCTTACCGATGACCTGCGCCTTGGCGTCACGGCCATGGTGGAACAGACCGATGTCGCAGATCAGACCGCCACCAGCGCCGATCTGCGCTATGTCATCGGGGGTAACAGTTTTGTCGAGCTTGAGGCCGCGCGCACCGACGGCCCCGGTTTTGGCCAGACCTTCAGCGCCGATGGCGGGCTGGTGGTGGTGACCGAAGGGGCAGGCGGCGGCACGGGTGGCGCGTACCGCTTCAAGGCCGAGGTGGACTTTGCCGATCTGGGCCTTGCCACCAAAGGCACGCTGTCGGCCTATGCCGAACAGCGCGAGGCCGGGTTCACCACGCTCGATCACCGCGTGACGGATGATGAGCGGCTGGTTGGCTTTGCGGTCGAGATCGCGGCCTCTGATCGTCTGTCCTACAAAATCGCCGTTGATGATTTCGAAAGCGATTCAGGCCGCGCCCTGGCCGAAGGTTTGGCCGAGGTCACCTACAAGGCAACAGACCGCGTGACGCTCGATTTTGGTCTGGCACTGGAAGACCGCGCCGAACCCGGTGATCCTTCCAAGACAGGGTCCCGCACCGATGCTGCGATCAAGGTCACCTTCACCCAAAGCGATGCCTTGGAATACTATGTCTTCGGCCAATCCACACTGAACCGCAGCGGTGGCCTTGGCCGCAATGACCGCCTTGGCGCAGGGGTCAAACTCGGCTTTGCCGAAGGCTGGACGTTTGAGGGAGAGCTTTCAGACGGCAGTTTCGGCGCTGGTGGCCGCGCTTTGGTCTCATACGAACGCGAAGGCACCAACGCCTATTTCGGCTACACACTTGACCCCGGGCGCGAGCTTGATGGCGTCACCCTGAATGGCCGCGATGAAGGGCAGTTCGTGCTGGGCGGGCGGCGCACGGTCAGCGATGCCGTCACCGTGTTTGGCGAAAACACCTATGACATGTTCGGTCGCCGCACCTCGCTCACCTCCACCTACGGCGTTGAATACAAGGCCAATGCCCTGCTCGCCCTGTCCGGCAGCCTTGAGGTTGGCCGCGTTGCCGACGCCGTTGATGGCGATTTTGACCGCACGGGCCTGTCCTTTGGCGCGGCCTATGATGATGACGCAGGCCTGACCGCCAAGGCCCGGCTAGAGTTGCGCCGCGACCGCGGCCTGCAGGGTGGCGTCAACCGTGATGCCGATACCCTCGTTTTCACCGGCAACTTTGCCTATGAAATCGACGAGGAACGTCGCTGGATCGGCACGGTTGACCTTGCCGATACCGATGCCGATACCAGCAGCACCCTGTCTGGCGAATTTGCCAAGGTGACGCTGGGATATGCCTACCGCCCCGTCAATGATGACCGCCTCAATCTGCTTGCCCGCTATACCTATCTGTACGACATGTATGGCCAGCGCGTCGACGGCACCGATCAGCCGGGGCCAAGGCAACGCAGCCATGTGTTCAGCGTGGATGCCACCTATGACGTCAACACGCGTTGGACGCTGGGCGGCAAGCTTGGCTTCCGGCTGGGCGAAACGTCCCCTGACGACACCACGCCTCTGGCACGGAACGATGCCGCCCTGGTCGTGCTGAACGCCCGCTATCACCTGACGTTCCAGTGGGATCTGCTGGTCGAGGGCCGGTACCTGACCGCGCGTCAGGCCGGTCTGGATGAGGTCGGCATGCTTGCCACCGCCTATCGGCAGTTTGGCGAGAATTTCATGGTCGGCGTCGGCTATAACTTTGGTTCATTCTCGGATGATCTGACTGATCTGACCAATGATGATCAGGGCGTCTTCCTGAATGTCATTGCGCAGTTCTGACGGGCGGCTATAGAAAAAACAAAGCGATTTCAGATGTTTGGCCTGCTGATATCCCATATCAGCCGGGCGTTTTTGCCTAGCGCGGGGGGATCGCCCATGTTGCTGGCAGGCAATGACGCCAACCGTTCAAACAAAGGACATCGACATGCTGCCAAATGTCAAAACCATCGCGGTCTCGGCCGTTGCAGCCACCGCAATTCTGGCCGGTTCGCTGGCACCCGCGCAGGCCTTTGGCGACCGAGAGCGCGCCTTTCTGCAAGGCGTGGCCACCGCTGTGATCGTTGACAAATTGATCACTGAAACCCGTCGCCCGCGGGTGCAGGTGCCGCCGCCCGTGGTCACCTTTGTGCCGCAGGAACCTGTCTACACCCACCGGCCAACGCATCAGACCAGCCTGTATCAGACACCCGCTGCCCGCGCCTTCAACAGCTATAGCCGGGCCGAGCGTGTGGCCATCCAGCGGCGTCTGGCGCATATGGGCTATTACAGGTCGGGCATCGACGGCTCGTTCGGGCCGGGCACCTACAATGCGGTCATCGCCTATGCCCGCGATGCGGGGCAGGCCGATCGTCTGGGCAGCACGAACACGGCCTTTGGTGTCTATGATGGGCTGATCTACTAAGACCCGCCCCGCGAAGCCATGCCGGTCAGGCCCCCCCTGACCGGCCAATCACCGCCCCTTCACCGCAAGGCTGCGCCAAAGGCCCCCGGCCCACGCAGCCGTGCATGGCGGTTCACATCCTTGTACAGCAGATACCGAAACGGCCCCGGCCCGGCGGCATAGCAGGCCTGCGGGCAATAGGCGCGCAGCCACATGAAATCACCGGCTTCGACCTCGACCCAGTCCTGGTTAAGCTTGTAGACCGCGCGCCCCTGCAGCACATACAACCCGTGTTCCATCACATGGGTTTCCTCGAACGGGATGACCCCGCCTGGCTGGAAGGTCACGATATTGACATGGCAGTCATGCGACAGATCGGTCGGGTCAACAAAACGCGTGGTGGCCCAGACGCCATTGGTATCCGGCATCGTGATCGGCGTGATCAGTTTTTCATTGGTGACAAAGGCCTGTGGCACAGGCACGCCGGGCGCCGGTTCATACAGCTTGCGCAGCCAGTGAAAGCGCGCAGGCGTCGGCCCTTCGGCCAACAGCGTCCATTGCGCCCCGGCCGGAATATAAGCGTAACCGCCTGCATCCAGATCATGGCCCTGTCCGTCGATCGTGACCGTCACCAGACCATCTGTCACGAAAAGGAAATGTTCCGCCCCCAAGTCAGGGTCAGGCGCATCTGATCCGCCACCCGGGGACACCTCCATCACATACTGGCTGAAGGTTTCGGAAAATCCGGTCATCGGCCGGGCGATCAGCCATAGCCGGGTCTGCGTCCAGCCCGGAAGGTAACTGACCACGATATCCGAAAAGCAACCCTTGGGGATGACGGCATAGGCTTCGGTAAACACCGCGCGGCCGGTCATCAGCCGGGTCTGCGGCGGCAGGCCGCCCTGGGGAAAGTGATAGTCGGTCATGGCAAAAGAACCTTCAGCCGCAAGGCAGCGATGCGTTCGACCTGGGCGCAGGCCGTGGCGAATTCAGTGGCAGTGTCCTGTGCCAGACGCGCCTGAAAGGCCGCAAGAATGCCCGCCTTGTCATGGTCGCGCACGGCGATGATGAAGGGAAAGCCGTGCTTGGCCACATAGGCGGCATTCAGCGTTTCGAACTGGCTGCGTTCGGCATCTGTCAACGCATCCAGCGCCGCGCTGGCCTGTTCTGCGGCACTGTCGGCTGTCAGCCGCCGCGCCTGTGCCAGCTTGCCCGCAAGATCGGGATGGGCCCGCAGCACGCCCAGTCGCTGGTCCGGCGCGGCCGACCGGAACACCCGCGCCAAGGCATTGTGCAACCCCACGGCCGTATCATGGGCAGGGCCCAGTTCCAGCGCATGGGCGGCTTCCGCAATCCAGGCCGAATGTTCGAACACCCCGCCAAAGCGCTGCACGAAACGGGCGGCATCCATCTGGCTGGGCCGTTCGCGCCGCTGGTGTGGATGTGTCGCTGCCCAATGCGCCGCAATCTGGCTGCGTGTGGCAAACCACACGCCTTCATGCGCCTGCACATGATCCAGAAACCGCATGAGCCCGGCAATCTTGCCCGGACGCCCGATCAAACGGCAGTGCAGCCCGACCGAAAACATCCGCCCGCCTTCGGCATAAAGCACATCAAACGTGTCGCGCAGATATTCAAAGAACTGCGTACCCTCGCTATAGCCGGGTGCCGTGGCAAAGCGCATGTCATTCGCCTCAAGCGTATAGGGAATGACCAGTTGGTCATGTGGGCCCAGTTCGGCCCAATAGGGCAGGTCATCATCATAGGTATCACTGACCCAATCGACCTGCCCGGTTTCCGCCACCAACCGCAACGTGTTGACCGAACAACGCCCGGTATACCAGCCCCTTGGCGCGGTTCCGACCACCTCGGTATGCAGGCGGATCGCTGCGGCGATGGCGGCGCGCTCGTCCTCCGCGGGCATGTCGCGGTGGTCGATCCATTTCAGGCCATGGCTGGCGATATCCCAGCCGGCATCCTTCATTGCCGCGACCTGCGCCGGATTGCGTGCCAGCGCCGTGGCAACGCCGTAAATGGTGATCGGCAGGCCACGCGCCGTGAACAGCCTGTGCAGCCGCCAGAACCCGGCCCGCGCCCCATAGTCATACAGCGATTCCATGTTCCAGTGCCGCTGGCCGGGCCAAGGGGCTGCCCCTGCAATATCGGACAAGAACGCCTCTGACCCACCATCGCCATGCAGGATGTTGTTCTCGCCACCTTCTTCATAGTTCAGCACAAGGCTGATTGCGACACGCGCGCCGCCGGGCCACTGCGCGGCAGGTGGGGTGGGGCCATGGCCATGAAAATCGCGCGGATAGCGGGGGGGTGAATGCGTCATGGCCGCAGCATGGCGCGGCCTTCTGGAAAAATCCACGGGGTGCGTTGCAGAATTTTGCCCCTGCGCTAGGCTTGACCCGTGGTGCAAGCAAGAGGGGCAGGATGGGCCGGCTTTCGACACATGTTCTGGATACCGCGCGCGGCCGGCCGGCCGCCGGGATGACGGTCACGCTTTACCGCATCACCGGTCAGGCCCATCGCAAGATCGCAACTGCCGTCACAAATGCCGATGGCCGGACGGATGCCCCGCTGCTGGAAGGGGCGGCCCTGACGGCCGGGCGCTATGAACTGGTCTTTGCAACAGGTGAATATCTGCGTGCGACCGGGCAAGCCGCTGATGCCATGCTGTTTCTGGATGAAATCCCGATCCGCTTTGGTGTGGCCGACGCCGCGGGGCATTATCACGTCCCCTTGCTGCTGCAGCCTTTCGGATATTCCACCTATCGCGGGTCATGATCGCCTGCTGGCGGGGATTCCTGTCTTGCACCTTGGCGCAACGCCCGGCACGATCACCACCGAACCAGATGGAGAATTGATGATGTTCCTGCGCCAGATCGCCGTGACCGGCAGCCTGATTTCCGCCTTGCTGTGCGGTACCGCTGCCCGCGCCCTGACAGCGGATGAGGTTTGGACCGGCTGGCAGGCAAATCTTGCCCTGCTGGACCTGACGGTTGCAGCGGGCAGCACGACAAAAGAGGGTGCTGTCACCACCCTGCGCAACATCACGATTGTACCAGAAGGTGAGCCGCCGCTGACCTTGCCGGAATTGGTGCTGACAGAAACCGCTGAGGGTGCGGTCACAGTTACCTTGCCCGATGTCGTCGAAATTGTGCCACCGGCGAACAGCAACCCCGGCGACACCGGGCAGGCGACCTTGCGGCAAAAGGGGCTGGTGATCACGGTGACCGAACCGGCACCGGGTGCGCGCAACTATGCCTATGCGGCCGATACCGTGCAGATCACGGCAGATTTCACCAATATGGTGGACATGTTCGACGGTACACCGCCAAAACCAAGCCGTTTCAAGACCGATGTCAACATCATCGGCCTTGCCGGCAGCTACAGTGACACGGCAGATACCATCCGCAGCTTTGAAAATGATGTTTCGGCCACCACGATCAGCTATACCTTCGAGCAGGATGATCCGTTCATCGGCCAACAAAAGCAGGCCAGCGTCATCCAGAACCTGGCCCTGCAAGGCCGCTTTCGCATGCCGGCGACCCTTGATCTGACGGCGCTAGAAGACCCCCTTGCCTTTGAACAGGCCGTGCGTGGCGGTCTGGCATTGACGGTTGGGCTGACGCAGGGCGCCACAACATCTGACCAAAGCATGACATCGGATTTCCTGAATTACGGGGTGGTATCCGAAACCACAGGGGGCAGCCTGGCGATGGATTTCGGGCAGCAAGGTGCTGCAATCACGGTGATCGGGCAACCGGCCAAGGTCCGGATCACCTCAACCGACATGCCAATTCCCTTTGTCGACCTGACCATGGGAAAATCGGATATGGAGATCAAGGCCCCGCTGATCGGCAGCGAACTGCAGGACTTCCGCTATATGGTCAAGATCGACGGGCTAAGCGTGAATGAAGAGGCGTGGGCCATGGTTGATCCAACGGCGATCCTGCCGCGCACGCCACTGTTGATCGATCTGGATGTGACGGGCCGTGCGGCGATTGACCTCTTTGCCATCATCGCAGCGGAAGAACGGGGCGAAGTGCCGCCCGTGCCGCAGATCGAAAGCCTGAATATCCCCCGCCTGCTGATTGCCGCCGCCGGGGCCGAGGTTTCGGGCACCGGCGCCTTTACCTTTGACAATACACAAGGTGTGCCAATGCCGCGCGGCAAGGCCGACCTGACGGTCAAGGGCGCGAACAAGATGATCGACGCGCTGATTGCCCTGCAGGTGATGTCCCCGGACGAGGCGATGGGCGCGCGCATGGCGATGGCCCTTATGCTGGAGCCGTCTGCCGAACCCGATGTCGGCACCTCGCAGATCGAGGCGCGTGAGGATGGCGGGATCTATGTGAACGGCCAGCGGATGCAATAGCGCCCGCTGCCCTTATAGCCCAAGTGCGGTCTCAAGACCGGCCCAATCATCAACGATCAGCCGCACCGGAAACGGCAACACCCGCGACCGGAACGCCATGGGCAGGCGCATCGCATCCTTTTCGGTGGTGACCAGCTGCGCGCCCAGCTCTGCGGCCTCGGCTTCCAGTCGGCGCAGCAGGGCCTCGCCCAGCGGCTGGTGATCGTCAAGGGCAACGCGGCGCAGCAGGGTGGCCCCTGCGGCCTGCAGGCTGGCAAAGAACTTGTCCGGCCGTCCGATGCCGGCAAAGGCCAGAACGCGCTGACCTGCCCAGTCCATCCCCGTCGCCAGTGGTTGCAGCTGGGCCGTGATCAGCGGCAGCGCCTTGACGGCATGGCCCCAGCGGGCCGCGAATTGCGTCTGTTCTGCCGCCGCGCCAACCGCCAGCACGGCATTCGCCCGCGCCAGACCTGTGGTCACCGGCTCTCGCAGCGGGCCTGCAGGCAAACACAGGCCATTGCCGAAACCGACGCCTGCATCGACCACAATCAGGCTGGCATCCTTGATGACCGCCGGATTCTGAAAGCCGTCATCCAGCAGGATGATCCCGGCCCCGGCGGCCTCGGCAGCCCGCACACCGGCTGCACGGTCACGGGCCACCCATGTTGGCGCAAAGGCCGCAAGCAGCAGGGGTTCATCGCCCACATCCCCCGCGCTGTGATGGTGCGCCTCAACCTGCACAGGCCCCGCCAGCCGCCCGCCATGCCCGCGCGAGACGACATGCACGGCCAGTCCGCGTGCCTGCAACCGTTGCACAAGGGCAATTGCCGTCGGTGTCTTGCCGGTGCCCCCGACGTTCAGGTTGCCAATGCAGATCACCTGCACCCCGGACCGATAACCGGGTTGCCCTGACTGCATGCGGCGCGCTGTGGCCATGGCATAAAGCGCACCCAGCGGCTGCAACGCCCGTGCCCGCCACCCCGGCGCATCCGGCGGCGTAAACCAATGGGCAGGCGGGCGCATCAGCCCTCGCCATCCATCAGGCGGCGCAGCATGGCCACCACGGCCTCGGTCGCCTCGGCGCCTTCACTGGTCACGGCCCAGGCGGCCTGCGCCAGACGGGCTGCCCGATCTGGCGAAAGCATTTCGCCCACGGCATCGGCCAGATCGGCGGCCGAGGCGATGGCCCGTGCCGCCTGCGCCGCGCCAAGCCGCCCGAACAGCGCCCCATGATTGCCTGCGCGCGACCCGCACAAGATGGCTGATCCCAAGGCCGCAGCCTCCATCGGGCTGCGGATGCAGCCCGCACCCGCCAGACTGCCGCCCAGAAAAGTCAGCGGCGCCAGCCTGTACCACAGACCCAGATCCTCGACCTCGCCATCTGCGATATAGACATCGACATCGGCCTCGGGTTCTTCGTCCAGACTGCGCCGCGCCACGACCCAGCCTTCCGCGCCGTCCAGCCGGGCTGCAAGGCCCGCGCCATCGCCCGGATTCTCCGGGGCCAGGATCAGCAGCAGCCGATGCGCATGGTTTTGCGCGGCCCGGTGTGCCGCAATCACCGCGGCCTCTTCGGCAGGGGGCAGGGCCGCCGCGAACCACACGGGGCGCGACATCAGCAACCGCGCAAAACCCGCGCGCTCGGCCTCGTTGCAGGGCAATGCTGCCGATGCATCCTCCATCCGGCCAAGCGCCCGGACAATTCCCTGCGGTGCACCCGCCTTGCGAAAATCGCGGGCGGCGGCCTCATTGATCGCGATGACCGCGTCAAAACTGCCAAGGGCGTGCCGCAAAAGGCCCGGAAACCATCCTTCGCGATCACGCTGGATATAGGGCGCGCGCCCATCGACCATCATCAGTGGTATCTTGCGTTCGGCACAGGCATGGACAAGCGCCGGCCGCACCTCACCTTCCGCAAACAGCATCAGTTCCGGCGACCAGTGATCAAGGAAGGCCTTGATCTCGGGCACAAAATCAGCGGGCGGCGGCTGCACGAGAACGTCGCCAGACAGGCTGGGCACAGCATCTGGGCAGGTCAACACCACGCTGATCCCGTCATCTTCGATCAGCCGCCGCGCCAGCTGCAGGATCGACCCTGCCGCATCAAGGTTTGGCGCATGCAGGCAAACCAGCCGTCCGGCTGGCCGCGCCGGCAGTACCCCGGCGCCTGTGGTCCGACGTGCGGGTCGCAGATTGTAAAGCGTCAGCCCCAGGGAATATGCCATGGCGAAAAAGCCGGATCAGTTCCCCATTTCCTCGGTCGCGCTGGTGGCCGCAGCCTCATCGCGCAGACGGTGGAGATGGGCGATGAAATAGCGCATTTCGGCATTGTCCACCGTGCGCTGTGCTTCGGCCTTCCAGGCGTTGAAGGCCGATTGGTAATCCGGAAACATCCCGACAATATGGATCGCCTTCACATCCTTGAAGACGTTCTTGGTAGGGTCCGTCAGCTCTCCGCCGAAGACAAGGTGCAGGCGTTGGGTCACGGGAACTCTCCATTCTTTTTGCAGGCGCAGCATAGGCAAGGGGGTGACGCGGTCAAGGGAACTATACAGACAGCGGCTTTGCGTCTATAGGCAGGGCGTCGGCCCAAGGATTCCGGGACTGGACAGGCGAGGAGGCCTGCCAGACGTGGGGAATGAGGTGCCGCATCACTGGCACCGGGGCAAAGGCCCCCTTTTGGACGAATGACATGACAGATATCGAGATTGCAGCCCCGCTGGCAGCGGCGCTGGCAGCCAAGGGCTATGCGGCCCTCACACCCGTGCAACAGGCGGTGCTGGCCGATGGCGTGGCCGGACGTGACCTTTTGGTGTCCGCCCAAACCGGCAGCGGCAAGACCGTGGCCTTTGGCATTGCCATCGCGCCAGAGATTTTGGCGGGGGCGGACCGGCTGCTGTTTGCGGATGTGCCTTTGGCGCTGGTGGTAGCGCCGACCCGCGAACTGGCCCTGCAGGTGGCCCGAGAGCTTGACTGGCTGTACGGCGAGGCAGGGGCGAAAATCGCCACATGCGTCGGCGGCATGGATTACCGCACGGAAAAGCGGGCGCTGGACCGGGGCGCGCATATCGTGGTGGGCACGCCGGGGCGTCTGCGCGACCATATCGAACGCAAATCGCTGGACCTGTCAGCGCTGCAGGCGGCGGTGCTGGATGAAGCGGATGAAATGCTTGATCTCGGTTTCCGCGAAGACCTTGAATTCATCCTGAACGCGGCACCGGAAACCCGCCGCACCCTCATGTTTTCGGCCACCGTGCCAAAGGCGATCGCGGAACTGGCGAAGGATTTTCAGCGCGATGCACTGCGCCTGCAGACGGCAGGTGAGGCCAAGCAGCATGTGGATATCGAATACAAGGCGATGAGCGTGGCGGTGCGTGACCGGGATCACGCGATCTTCAACGCGCTGCGTTATTACGATGCGCGCTCGGCCATCGTGTTCTGCAAGACGCGGGCGAATGTGAACAACCTGCTGGCGCGCATGGGCAACCGTGGCTTTCAGGTGGTGGCCTTGTCGGGTGAGTTGAGCCAGCAGGAACGTACGCATGCGCTGCAGGCCCTGCGGGACGGGCGGGCGCGGGTGTGTATTGCAACGGATGTGGCGGCGCGGGGGATTGACCTGCCGGGGCTGGATCTGGTGATCCATGCAGATTTGCCGTCCAACAGCGAAACCCTGCTGCACCGGTCAGGGCGCACGGGGCGGGCGGGGCAGAAGGGTGTGTCGGCGCTGATCGTGGTGCCTGCGGAATTCCGCAAGGCGCAGCGGCTGTTGCAGGGGGCCAAGGTCGTGGCGGAATGGGGCACGGCACCGGGCGCGGATGAGGTGCAGGCGCGGGAAGACTTGCGTTTGCTGGAACACCCGACGTTGCAGATGCCCGTGGGTGATGATGGGCCGATGGCCGAGGCTTTGCTTGGGCGGTTTTCACCCAGTGCGGTTGCGGCGGCCTTTGTGCGGCTGTGGCGCGAAGGGCGGTCTGCGCCGGAAGTGCTGCAGGATATGGCAGCCCCGGCGGCGGCCAGTGCGCCGCGCGAGCGGGGGGAGTTTGGTGAGTCTGTCTGGTATGTGCTGAGCGTGGGGCGGTCCGGGCGGGCCGAGGCGCGCTGGCTGTTACCGAAAATCTGCGATGCGGGCGGGATTGCGAAAGATGGCATCGGGGCAATCCGTGTGCAGGAAGACCAGACCTATGTGCAGATCGCAAAGGCGGCGGGCAACAAGTTCGGGGCGATGCTGGAGCTGGAGCCGGGGCTGGAGATGCGGCGGATCGAGGGCGAGCCATCGCTTGACCGGCCCGAACGCGCACCGCGCAAAAGCTTTGACAAGCCGGAACGGCGGCCATCGGCCCCGCGCGCGCCGCGCGATGACAGCTGGCGCAAGGATACAGAACAGAATGCGCCAGAGCGTGCGCCCAAGCCGGATTACAAACCCAAACCACCGCGTATCGTCGAAGAAGACAGCCCCGCCAGCCCACCGTATGAAGTGGCTGCCGTGGCAGAGCGAAAGCCATTTGTGAAGCGGGATGAGGCAAAGCCCTACGCCCAAAGCCCTACGCTGCGCGTGCCGAAGGCGATGCGCCAAAACCGCGTTGGAAGGCCGAAGCCGGCAAGTCTGCTGGTTTCAAAAGCCATGGTAGTGGATCAGCCGACAAACCGGCGCGGGCTGCAGGGTTCAAATCCCATGCCGCAGAAGGCAAGCCCTACAAGCCGGCAGGCGAAGGCAAGCCCTACAAACCGGCGGCCGAGGGAAAACCCTATCGGCCCACGGGTGATGCTGCCCCATACAAGGCGAAATCAGCGGGCGCAGGGGCAAAACCAGCCCGGTCAAAACCGGCTGCCGAAGGCGCGGGCAAACCCTTCAGGTCAAAGGCCGCAGGCACAGGCAAGCCGCCAGCCCGCACTGGCGGCGGCGATGCGCGCGACACGTCCAAACGCTTTGTCCCACCGCGCAAGCCAAAGGGCTGATCCCGCCAGCGCCAACGGGACAACCGGCCGGGGTGGATGTCAAACAGCGCTTGCCCCGGCTGTGTGATTGGCGCAGTTCTGGGGCAATCGCGGCCCTGTTGCCGGGCCTGCGGGTCTGGTGACGGCAGGGCCGGTTCCGCGAAAGGCACCGCATGCAGATCATCGCCCGCCCGCTGACCGCCCTGGCCTTTGCCCCTTTTGGCGATGTGCTGGATGCCACCCGTTCCGATTTTCGGCTGATCAATGCCGGGATGTGCCGCCGCCATCATGATCTTGCCCGGCTGGATTTTGGCGATGGGCGCGCTGGCCTGTCGATCTTTCATGCCGAACCCCGCTCTTTTCCCTATGCGCTTGACCTGATCGAGCGCCACCCCGAGGGATCGCAGGCCTTTGTCCCCATGATCGACGCGCCGTTTCTGGTGATCGTTGCCGCCAGTCCACAAGACGTGCCGCTGGCCTTTGTGACGAATGGTGCGCAGGGCATAAACCTGCATCGTGGCACCTGGCATGGCGTGCTGACGCCGCTGGCATCCCCCGGCCTGTTTGCCGTCATCGACCGGGTCGGGCCCGGCCCCAACTTGCAGGAACACCGTTATCCTGTACCTTGGATGATCACTGCGGGCTGATCCGGTCTTTTGTCAGATCGGCTGCCCGGCCAGCAGTTTCGGCAAATCGCCCGTCAGGCCCGCTGCCTGCCGCATGAAACCCCGCCGCAAGCCCGGCATGGCATTGATCGCCCCCATGCCCAGATCGCGCCCCAAACGCAGAAGGGGATTATCATTTGAAAACAGCCTGTTGACACTATCCATTCCCAGGGCGAGGGCGGTTGCATCAAACCGGCGCCACTGTTGATACCGCGCCAGAACATCTGTTGCGCCGATATCCTCGCCACGCCGTGCCGCCTCGGCCAGAACCTGCGCCAGCGCCGCCACATCGCGCAGCCCCAG